>JAITDF010000682.1 GCA_031282705.1 Opitutaceae bacterium
CTGGTGTAAACCGAGATGCCCTGCTCGATGTTGCCCTCGGTGTTGACCGATGCCTCCACATTCTTGGAGAAAGCGCCCCCGCTCAATATGTAGGTGTAGTCCCGCACGCCGCCCTGCCCGTCGCCGGTGCGCTTCACGATTTCGCCGGTGAGCAGGACGAACGCGGGCGGGTCGGCCAGCATCTCGGAGAATTTGCCGTTGAGGTAGCGGTCGTCGCCTCCGCCGGCGAGCACGCGAAGGACAAGCTCGCACTGGCGGCCCGATTCGTTGAAGGCGAAGATGCTGTTGCCGCCCTTGCCCGTGGCGACATTCATGATTTCGTTGGGAAAGGTGAGCGCGCCGACGTCGCCGGAGGCGAGGTCGGAAATGATGCGCCCGTTGATTTTTATCACCTCGTTGCCGGTGAGTGTGGAGGATGCCATGATGGTTTAAGGTTAGAGTTTGAGTGGAAGGTGGTGGCGGTGGTGTTTTTTTCGATTGCAATCGATGAAAGTCGATTGCAGTCGATGGCGGGCGGTCAGCGGTTGATATAGACGATGAGGTTGGTGGAGTGGATGGCGCCGGCGAACTTCACGGCCATTTGCACAAGCGGGGCCTTGCGGGCCTCGCGATCGGTTTGCGGCTGCTGGTTGACGGGCTGAGCGTAGATGTAGTAACCGCGCTCGACCACGTTTTGCCGGAGGTCTTCGGGGTTCCCGAACAGTTCGGGCGAGTTCCACGCGCCCGGCGCGATGAAGCCGTTGTTCAACGCCTGCTCGCAGATGAGGCGGTAGGCGCCCTTGAGGACGCTCATGCCCGGTTCGGTCTGCGGAATCTTGGTGGAGGTGGTGGCGAGGGCGTTGAAGCCGGCGACGGTGAGCGCCTGCTTGAACCAGATGAGGTTGTAGATGTCGTCGAAGAAATCGTTCGTGCCGCTGGTGAAGACCTTGGGGACGCCGGCGATGCTGACGTAAACATCCACGCCGCCCGCCTGGCATCTGACCAGCACGGTTTCGTTGATGAGCGGGTCGGGCGAGACACCCGCCAAATCCTTGAGGTGCATGGTGGCCGTGGTGGCCGAGCCGCTGAAATTCGTGCTCATGGCCCGGCCCGCGTAGGCGGCGGCGAACTGGAGGTGGTCGCCGGTGTGAAGCAGCATCCGCGCATGGGTGAGGCCGGCTTCCTTGATTTCCATGAACAGGCCGCCCTCATCCATCGCCGAGATTTCCGGCGAGGCGAGGAAGAGCAGTTTGTCCATCGTCTGCATGGTCTTGGCGGCGTCGATGGCCTCGGCATGGCTGTAGTCGACGGCCGGGGCGGCATTGGGATCGGCGTCAACCCACGGGTCTTTGCCGGGAAGCACGCCGCCGAAAAACACGAGTTCGTTGGCGCGCAGAATCGCGGCGGCGAGAAGCTCGCCGGCCAGCATCGGGATGATGATGAAAGCGCCGCCGCCGGTGAGGATGTTGGGCGACTGGGAGAAGACGGCGACGGCGGCCTGGTAGGGCCTGCTGCCGTGGCCCCAGTCGGCGGCGACCGCGGAGGGCGATTTATACACCGCGTAGCCGGCGGAGAGCGAGGCGGCGGCCTCCGGGAGCGGCGTGGCGTCGGTGAAATAGGCCAGGTTGTTGACGGCGTAATTAGCGAGGCCCGCCGGCGGCGTGCTCACGCTGATTTGGACTACGTTGGTGATGTCGATTTCAGGCATGGTGTTTTATGGTGTTTTATGGTGCGAGGTGGATTAGTGGCGGGTAGTGAGTGGCGGCGGGTGGCGGGCGGCGGCGGCGGCGTTCTTTTTCGACTGCAATCGACTCAAATCGATTGCAGTCGATTGCAGTCGATGGGTGGCGGCGGCGGTGGCGGGTGGTGGCGGGCGGCGGTGGCATGGGTTTTCTACTCGCTACTCGCTACTCGCTACCCGCTACTATCAGCGGCGGTTGAAATTGGTCGAAAGAGTCCGTGGCGGTGTCTTTCACGTGCATCCGGGTGGTTTGTATGGTTATGGCGTAGCGGTTGAGGCGCGCCGTGTTTTCCACCTCGGAAACATCGTTGAAGGCGACCGGGACTCTTCCGATGTGAAGGGAGTGTTTCTCGCACTGCTGCTGCGCGTAATCGGAGCGGAGGGCCATGACGATTTCATGGTTGCGCTCGCGCGCCTCCGGGCCGGCGGAGAATGCGTTTATGGTGATGGTCTCGGCGATGTGCAGGGTCTGCTCCTGACGGAGTGTGCCGGGGTCGGCGGGGTCAACGTGGTGGCGGGCGTTGTTGCCGATGACGGTTTTTCCGGCGAGGCCGACGGCGATGAACAGCGCGGCATCGGGCGGGATGGGGATGCGCTGGTTGTAAATCACGACGCGCCCCGCCGGCAGCGCGAGTTCGCGCTGAATGATGCCGGCGATGACCTTGATTGTTTCGCGTTCGGCCATGTTTTTTCAGGGGGCGGCGGCGGGTGGCGGCGGGGCGAAGTCCTCGGCGATCTCGTAATACATGTAGCCGTATTCCGAGAAGTCGGAGACGTTCATGACGCGGTGGCGCGTGCCGTCGAGCATCACCACGTCGTCGTTTTTGAGTTTCAGGGACGGCTCGCAGTGCAGGGTGTCCCATTTCCACGCGCGCTGGCCCTCGGGTTTGAGGTCGAGGCGCTTCGGGTTGAGCGGCTGGCGCACGCCGCGGAAGGTGATTTGAGCGACGGTTTCGACGGCCTCGAAGTCAACGATTGCCTTTGTGACCACGCCGGCGGTGAGCGGGCGGAACCAGCCCGTCATGGCCCCGCCGACGAACGGCAGGCCGGCCCCGCCGGTTTCGGCGAGGGGGCGGGCGCTGGCGTTGACGAGGGCGGCGGGCATGGCGGGTCAGTAGCGAGTAGTGAGTAGT
>JAITDF010000127.1 GCA_031282705.1 Opitutaceae bacterium
GTACCGCAGGTTTCCAAACCTGCTTAAAACTCACGCCTGGCCGCGAACCCGCAATCAGGCATGAGCTTCGGAGCAGACTTGGAAGTCTGCGGTACGTCAGAGCCGCGTAACATCAGTGATGGATTCCGCGGGTTCCTCGCTGCGCCCGTCACCCACGGCTAAGAGCCGCCGTCCCTTCGGGGCTGAAAAGGTCAATCGCTGCGCTGTCTCCGCTTTGCGGAGACGCGATGTGAAATTCATTCAGAACAGCAGGGAATCCCCTTATTTCCCCTGTATTGCTTTCCACGGGTCCTCTCTTCTCGATGGATCCTCTCTTCTCAACACAATGAGCCATAAGGGAGCGCCTCCAGAGGCGGACACGAACTCCCAGCCTTCGGCAGCGGCTTTGTTGATCTGTTTTTCCAGCGCCGCAGGATAGTTGCCCGAGAGCATTTTATACTCCCATGCCGCGCGGCCGGCACCGGTTATGGCGCCAATCGACAGCACGGCCGCGGCCCCCAGAAGCACACCGGCAAACAAGCTCCGTATTTCAATCTTGGTTTTCATTTGATGTCCTTTGTTGGATTTCCATGCCGGCGCCTTTCCCACGCCGGACCGTGGCACCGGCCCGGCCCGGCTTTATATTGAAGGGCGAACGTCGCATGGCACCGCGAGTTTTGACTTGTCCCGGCGGCTGTCAATGTCCGGCAGGGCGTTTCCGAATGAGGCCGGGAGGGATTTGATCATGACCGGCGCCGCCCGTCGCGGAGCGGCGCAGGCTGCATGTGCCGCGGGCTGGCGGACCGCCGCTTCGCCCGTGCCCGCCCGCGCCTCGCGCGAACCTCATTTTCGTTTTTCTGCCGGCCAGGCTTCCCGCTGTCTGTTTATCCGCGGCGCCGGGCTTTATTACGCGCAAACCGCCCGCCGCGATGGATTTGATAATATCGCAACAGATTATCAAGCATAAGATTACGCATTCATGCAGCCTGCCTGAAATCATTTCCCCGCTCATCAAATCCGGGCGGCTCCCGCTTCCTCCTTCATAAATTCCGGCGGACGCCCCGGCGCGCCCGGCTCCAATATATAGCCGCAAGCGATAATTTATAACTGCATCATGGCCATAAGGATATTGAAATTCAGCGAATGCCCGGGACTTTGATCGCGGGGCGGCGGCCATAAAAAACGCTATTTATTAGAATATAGTGCTTGCATATTGGAAAATGCATTATCTTTTAGGTCTTGTATGGCTATTGACGTAATCAAACAACTGGAAGCAGCCAAAGCCAAGGTGGCCGAGCTCGAAAGCACGCTTGAGAAAGAAATCAAGCAGAAGCTTTCGCGCCTCCACACGGAGTTTGGCTTCTCGGATCTCGAGTCCTTCATCAAGGCTCTCAGGTATGCCGCAGGCGCCCCGCGCCCCGGCCGCAAGCCCGGTCGTCCCGTGAAAGCGGCGAAGGCCGTGGTCGCCAAGGTGGAAAAGGCCCCCGCCGTTCCCGCCCCCGCCGTCGTCCCCGCCGCTGTCGCGCCCAAGGCTGAAAAAGCCCCCAGGGCCGCCGGCAAAAAGCGTGGCAAGCGCGCGCGCATCACGCCCGAACTCAAGGCCCAGGTGAAAATCCTGGTCGAGGCGGGCAAAACCGGCACCGTGATTGCCAAGGAGCTGGGCATCTCGCTTCCGAGCGTCCAGAACATCAAAAAGGAATTCGGTCTGGTCAAGGCGCGCAAATAACGCGCGCCGGCCGCCGCTCCCGATTGGAGAATCCTCCTCAAGGGCCCCCGCAACCGGGGGCCTTTTTTTTTGCGCTTGCGGCGCCGGGCCGGCGCGGGGATTGGTTGCCGCCGCACGTTTTTCCAATGAGCAAATATGTCCAGGCAAACACCGGCGGCCGGCTGCACCCGGCGTCCGAGCCTTCCATCCCCCCGCTGAACCGCGGCTTTTTATACGGCGACGCCGTTTACGAGGTGTGGCGCACCTATCATGGCGTCATATTCGGCTGGGAGGAGCATTGGGCGCGGCTGGAGCGCTCCGCCGCCGCGCTGCATATGCCGCCGCCCTTTTCGCGGGCGCAAATGCTCGGCGAGATCAAGCGGACGGTGGCGGAGTTCCGCCGGCGCGTTCCGGGGACGGGCGATGTCTATATACGCCTGCAAGTCACGCGCGGCGGCGGCACCATCGGCCTCGACCCCGCGCTCGCGGAGGAGCCCGGCTTTTTCATAATACTCGTCCAGGAAAACACGCTCCACCCCGGGGAGAAATTCCGCGCCGGGCTGCGCCTGGCGCTGGCCCGCGACTGCCGCCGCAACGCCCGCGGGACGCTCGATCCCGCGTGGAAAACCGGCAACTATCTCAATAATATACTCTGCCTGCGCGAGGCGCGCCTGCGCGGCGCCGACGAGGTGGTCATCCTGAACCTCGCCGGCGAGATCACCGAGGCCGCCGTGTGCAACATCGCATTCGTGCGCGCCGGCGCGGTCCTCACGCCGCCGGCCGGGGCCGGCATCCTGGCCGGAATCACGCGCGGCATCCTCCTCGAAAAAATCGCGCCCGCGCTCGGCATCCCGGCGCGCGAGGAGCGGATCATGCCGGAGGACATCGCGCGCATGGACGAGTGTTTTTTATTGTCCAGCACGAAGGACCTCACGCCTGTTTCGTCCATCGACGGGCATCACTACAGGCTCGATGAGGCGCGTTCCGTCACGTTGAGGCTGAAACAGGGATTCGCCGATTACGCCCGCGCCTACGCCGCCGCGCATCCGGAACTGGGCGTGTATTGATTTCCCAAAAAACATCCACCGCCCCCCTCCTCCCCTCTTTCCTCCGCCTCTTTCCTCTTTATTCTTTCTCTTTCTCTTTCCTCTTCCTCTCAAAAACGCCCGTCTTGCGGCAGGGAGAGGGAGGAAAGATAAAGAGAAAGAATAAAGAGAAAGACAGGAGTGTCCGGACTGCTGAAAAACAATTGAACACAACCATGCAAATGACCCTGCCCATCGACCCGGGCTTCCCCATCACCGCGACGACCGACCCGCTTGGCTGGCGCCACGGCGCGGGCGTGTTCGGCCCGACGCCGGAATTGCGGCGGCTGGACGCCATCCGCCCGAGCCTGCGCGACCCGGCTTGCGACGGCCCCGACCCGGTTTACGCCATCGTCATGGACGTGGGCCGCGAGGGGCACCGCGAAGACCTGCTGAAACGCCACCTGCTCTTCGGCGCGGTTGCCTATGCCGCCGGGCGGCTGGGCGGCGAGCCGGTGCGCTCGCAAGGGCACGTGCACTGCAAAAGCCCGCGCAACGGCTGGAGCACGCCCGAGCTTTACGAAATCTGGCGGGGCCGCGCCTGCATCCTCATGCAGGAAAGCGACGGCGATGACCCGGGCCGCTGCTTCGCCATCACGGCCGGGCCGGGCGAAGTCGTGGTGGTGCCGCCCGGCTGGGCGCACGCCACCATCAGCGCCGACCCGGCGCAGCCGCTGGTGTTCGGCGCGTGGTGCGACCGCGCGTATGGTTTTGTATATAATGGCGTGCGCGCGCACGGCGGGCTGGCGCATTTCCCGCTGCTGGCGGCGGACGGCGCGCTCGCATGGACGGCGAACCCGAACTACAAACCGCGCCCCCTGGTGCGCCGCGCCGCGTGCGCGCACCCGGAACTGGACATCGAGGCCGGTGTTCCGATTTACAAACAATACGAAACAGCGCCGGGACGTTTCGACTGGGTGCCCGACCCGGCATTGAAAGCGGTCGTCTGGCGCAATTTCGAGCCATGAACGCAGCCCGCCCCGGAGGGGGATAAATGGCGGACCGGCAGGCTTTGCCCTCGAAGCCTCCGTCCAAAGCGGGAATAATACCACTGATGTTACGCGGTTCCGTCGTACCGCAGGTTTCCAAACCTGCTTAAGAACTCACGCCTGGCCGCGAACCCGCAATCAGGCATGAGTTTCGGAGCAGACTTGGAAGTCTGCGGTACGTCAGAGCCGCGTAACATCATTTTTGTCAGGAGGAACGGGCGGAGATAACGAGAAAGATAAAGAGGAAAGAAGAAAGAGAGAGGGGGGCATCACTTTGGGTCGCACTCGTCTTTTGAGGGAGTGACATCACTTCCTGTCGCGCCCTCTTTCCGATTCCGACAAAACCATGCCTTGACACGCCGCCGCGTTTGCGCATTGGTGCAGGGCTTTACTTGTCAATGAATCTCTCCGGCGCCAACACCCTCGGCTCGCTTCCCGGCCTCGTTCTCGTGGCCGTGGCCGTCGTTGTAGTCGTCCCCGCCGGACGCACAGAGGGTCGTTGATAACAACCAGTTTCCGCCCCCTCTGGCGTCCGTCGCCGGAGGGGGCTTTTTTTGCGCCCCGGTTTCCGGCGTCAGACGGCAAGGGCGGAGTTTGCTTCCAGGCAAACCCGACAACCCGACAGCCACCACCAACCACGCCACCACCACCGCAACACACCATGAAACACACCGGAGCCACCCTCCTCGCGCGTTTGCTCGAACGCCAGTCCATCCGCCACCTGCCCGGCATCCCCGGCGGCGCGATCCTGCCCTTCTACGACGCGCTCCACTCGCACCCGACCATCCGCCACATCCTGGCCCGCCACGAGCAAGGCGCGGGTTTCATCGCCCAGGGCATGGCGCGCGTCACCGGCCGCGCCGCCGCCTGCGTCGCCACCTCCGGCCCCGGCGCGACCAACCTCCTCACCGCCATCGCCGACGCCCGCCTCGACTCCGTCCCGCTCGTCGCCCTCACCGGCCAGGTGTCCCGATCCCTCATCGGCACCGACGCGTTTCAAGAGGTCGATACCTACGGCCTCACCGTGCCGATCACCAAGCACAATTTTCTCGTCCGCGACGCCGCCGCGCTCCCCGAAATCGTCCCCCTCGCCTTCCAGCTCGCCGAGTCCGGCCGCCCCGGCCCGGTCGTCATCGACCTGCCCAGGGACGTGCAAACCGCCACGCTGGACATCGACGACGCCGACCTCCCGCCGCCCGGCCGCGCCGCGCCCCCGCCGCGCTGCGCCGACGCCCCCGTCAACGAACTCGCCCGCCTCCTCGCCCGCTCCGGGCGCCCGGTCATTTACCTCGGCGGCGGCATCATCACCGCCGGCGCCTCCGACCTCGCGCTCGCGCTCGCCCGCCGGCTCGACGCGCCCGTTGTCTGCACGCTCAACGCCCTCGGCGCCGCCCCCGCCGGCGACCCGCATTTCATGGGCATGCTCGGCATGCACGCCACGCGCGGCGTCAACCTCATGCTCGACGAGGCCGACCTGCTCCTCGCCATCGGCGCGCGCTTCGACGACCGCGCCACCGGCAAGGCCGCCGAGTTCTGCCCCCGCGCCACCATCGCCCACATCGACATCGACCGCGCCGAGATCGGCAAAATCAAAAACACCTTCCCCGGCCTCGCCGGCGACGCCGGCGACATCCTGCGCCGCCTGCTCGCCGCGCTCGCGGACGATGCCTCCGGCCCCGCCGACGGCGCCGCCCGAAACGCGCCGCGCCGCGCCTGGCTCGCCCGCGCGCAAAAACTCCGCGACGCGCACCCGCTCCGCCACCCGCCGAGCGGGAGCGCCCCGCTGCACCCCGTGAACCTCTGCCGCGCCCTCGCCGCCGCCCTGCCCGCCGACACCATCGTCACCACCGATGTCGGCCAGCACCAGATGTGGGTCGCGCAAGCCTGGCCCTTCCGCCGGCCGCGCACCCTCCTCACCTCCGGCGGGCTCGGCACGATGGGCTTCGGGCTCCCCGCCGCCATCGGCGCCGCGCTCGCCGCGCCCGGACGCCGCGTCGCCTGCGTGAGCGGCGACGGCTCCCTGCTCATGAACCTCCAGGAACTCGCCACGCTCGCCGACCTCGGCCTCCCGGTCGCCGTGCTCGTCTTCAACAACGCGCACCTCGGCCTCGTGCGCCAGCAGCAGCAGCTCTTTTTTGGCCGGCGCTACTCCGCCTCGCGCTTCGACACGGTGCCCGATTTTGCCGCGCTCGCCCGCGCCTTCGGGCTGCGCGGCCGCCGCGTCGGGCCGGAGACCGCCGACCCGTTCGCGGAAATCGCCGCCGCGCTCGCCGCGCCCGGCCCCTGCGTGATCGACATCGCGATTCCCGCCGAGGCCAACGTCCTCCCGATGGTTCCCCCCGGCGCCGCCAATCGCGACATGATCGGGCCGGACGGCGCCGCGGCCTGCATGGCGTGAAACCGCCTCCGAAAAACAAACCCGATTGTTCTCGTTCTCTTTTTCTTTCCGGGAACCTCCAAAAAATAAAAAACAAACCAGCCGCGAAAATCGCGAAAATCGCGAAATCTCCAACCATTATGACCAATCATTATAACCACTGATTTTCACTAAAAAACAGAACACTAATACCTGATGTTACGCAGTCGGCGGATTTTGGCAGGGCGGACTCGCCGAGACCGCCCTGCCAAAACTGGCCGCCGCGTAACATCAGCTAATAAAACAACGGGGGCATTGGCGCCCCATTAAGCGTTTTGATTATTGGTGAAGATTGGCGGTTATAAAAACGAATCATTTGTTTCGCGTCCTTTCGCTGTTGAAAAATGAATTTTTAGAGGTTCCCTTCCGGCAATCAAACATGCCGGCAAAAAGAGAGAAAGAAGAGAAAGATTGAGAGAACGAGAACGAGAACGAGTAAGAGAACGAGAACGAGTAAGAGTAAGAGTAAACACCTATATCAAATCATGAATACAACCCAACCTTCCGCCGCCGCCGCCGCCAACACCGGTGCAGCCGCAGCAGCCACCAACATCGGCGCAGCAGCCATCCTTGAGCTTCGCGTGCGCAACCATCCCGGCGTCATGTCGCACCTCACGGGGCTTTTCGCGCGCCGCGCGTTCAACCTTGAGGCGATTCTCTGCGCGCCCGTCGGCGACGGCAGGGAAAGCCGGATGCTGCTGCTCGTCGCCGACACGCCGCGGCTCGAGCAAATCGAACGCCAGGCCGCCAAGCTCCACGACGTGCTCGCAATCCGCCACCGGCCCGACCTCGCCCCCTCCGTTTTCGCAATGCCGCCCGGCGCGGAGTGCGATTGCGAAAGGTAGCAGGGGCGGGACGGGACGCCAGCCCGCCGCGCGGCCCCCGAACCCGCCGGGCGGGGCGGACCCGCGCGGGCGGCTAAACAGGCGGCCCGCCAATGAGCAAATCATCAGCGCACTTCAGGAACCGCTCGTTTTGCGCCTTTGTGCCGACGGTCACGCGCACCCATTCGGGCAGGCCGTAATTGGCGACCGGGCGCACGATGACGCCCCGCCGTTGCAACGCCGCAAACACCCGCGCGCCATCGCCCACCCGCACCAGCACGAAATTCGCATGGCTTGGCACCGTCTCCAGCCCCAGCGCGCGGCAGCCCGCCTCGATCTGCGCCAGCCCGGCGCGGGTGTCGCGCAGGCAGCGCGCGGCAAACTCCGTGTCGTCCAGCGCCGCGATGGCGGCGGCCTGCGCGACGGCGTTGACGTTGAAGGGCTGGCGCGCGCGGTTGAGCAGCGCGGCAAACTCCGCGCCCGCATAGCCGTAGCCGACCCGCAGCGCGGCGAGCCCGTGCAACTTGGAAAACGTGCGCAGGCCGATCACATGCCGCCCCTCGCGAATGAGCGGGCGGATGTCCGGCGCGTCATCGACAAACTCCGCGTAAGCCTCGTCAAACACGAACACGACGTGCGGCGGCAGCGCGCGCGCGAACGCCAGGATGTCGGCGGCGGCGTTGATGGTGCCGGTGGGATTGTTCGGGCTGGCGAAAAACACCAGCCGGGTCGCCGGCGTGACGGCGCGCAGCATCGCGGGCAGGTCGTGCGTGTGGTTGACCAGCGGCACCTCGACGGGCCGCGCGCCGAACAGCAGCGCGACGAGTTTGTAAACGGCAAACGCGGGCGCGCCCATCACCACCTCGTCGCCGGGGCGGAGCAGCACGTGGCCGAGCAGTTCGAGCAATTCGTTCGAGCCGTTGCCGGCGACAAACTGCGACTCCTCCAGCCCCCAATGCGCGGCGAGGCGGCGGCGCAGCTCCACGCATCCGCCGTCGGGATACAGCTCCGCGTGCGCCAGCGCGCGCGCCGCCGCCTCTATGGCGCGCGGCGACGGGCCGAAGGCGTTTTCGTTGGACGCGAGCTTGATGATGCCCGCCGGGTCGAGCCCGAGTTCGCGGGCCACATCCTCGATGGGCCTGCCCGGCTCATAGACGGGCTGTTTCAGGACGGAGGGATTGCAGAGTTGCCGGATGTTCATGGGTGGATGTTCACAGATGGATGCTCACAGATGGAAAAAACGCGCCTTTAATCGTTCCTCGTTCTCGTTCTCGTTCCTCGTACTCTTTATTCTTTCTCTTTATCTTTCTTCTTTATCTTTATCCTCCCTCTTTCTCCCGACTTGGGCGACGAATGAGAGAAAGAATAAAGAGAAAAGATAAAGAGAAAGGGGAAGGAATAAAGATAAAGATAAAGTGAAAGAGGAAAGACTAAAGATAAAGAGAACGAGAACGAGGAACGATTAAGAAAAGATGAAGCGGGAGGGGGGAAAGACAAGCGTCACCTGCCGCGGCTTGGCACGCGCACGACTTTCATCCCGGCGGCGGCGGCGGCGCGGATGCCCGGCGCGGCGTCCTCGAACACGAGGCATTTTTCCGGCGGCACGCCCATGCGCTCCGCCGCGAGCAGAAACATGTCGGGCGCGGGCTTGCCGCGCCCGGGCGCGACCTCGGCGGGGGTGATGATGATCTTGAAAACATCGTCCAGTCGCGCGGCGGCCAGCGCGGGAATCGCGACCTCGCGCAATCCGCCGGTCGCGATGGCGACCGGGCGGGTTTTGGCCGCGCGCACGGCGAAATCGGCGACCGGCGCGATGCGGCGCACCTCGGGCATCAAGGTGAGAAACAGCCCCTCCTTGCGGCGGAACACCTCGTCCGGGTCGAGGGTCAGCCCGTAGTGTCTCGCAAAACGCGCCGCGACCTCCGGCGTGGGCATGCCGCCGAACGAATAAAAAAGCTCCTCGTCGAGTTTCCCCGGCATTCCGAAATGCCGCAGCGCGGCGTCCCACGCGCGATAGTGCAACGGCATGGTGTCCACCAGCGTGCCGTCGAGGTCGAAGATGTATCCGGCGAAGTCTTCGGAAGGAATGTCGAGTTGCATGAACCGCCCATCGTCGCGGGCGCCCCCGCCGGTGGCAAAAAAGAAATGCGAAATGGCCGATTGCCGATTGCCGATTTCGGAATGCGGAATGCGGAATTTCGGAATAAAAGGCGCCGCCGCCGCCGTCCGCGCCGTGCTATGGGGCGAGGCGGCTGCCGCGGTGGTTGTTTTCCGGCACATGGTCAACGAGCCCGGCGGGGAGGGCGAGCGTGGTGCGCAGAATCACGCCGCCGGGGTCGCCGCCGGCGGCGGGCGCGGCGGGCAGCGGGATGCCGGTCGTGGCGACGGCGCCGGGCGCGATCCACGGAAACACATGCGCCGAACGCGCGCCGTCGAGTTCGATTTCGAGCGTGGCCCCGGCGAGCCCGAAGCCCCCGCGGTTTTGCACCGCGACCGTGACCAGCCGGCGCTCGCGATCGTGAAGGTGCGCGGCGACGGCCATGTCCGCGCGGGCGGTGTCGTGGCGCGCCATGGCCCAGCCGAGGTTGAGCACGCCGTGGCCGTGGTCGGGGTCGGGGCCGGGCTCGCCGGCGTCGCTGGCGTGGGCGCGCAGGATTTCCCATGCCTGCGGGGCGGTGAGGCCCGGCGTCACGGACATGAGCGCCGCGAGCGCCCCGGCGACGATGGGCGCGCTCGCGGAAGTGCCGCTGAACGGCTCGCGGGCGCCGTCGGCCCCCGCGCTGTCGATGCCGACGCCGGGCGCGGTGATTTGGAGGAGCGGGCTGGAATTGGAAAAACGCGCCACGTCGCCGGCGCCGTCCACCGCGCCGACGGAAATCACCCGCGGGTCGGCGGCGGGCCAGGGCAGCCGGGTGGACTGCTCGTTGCCGGCCGCGGCCACGATCACGGCGTGATGCGCGGTCGCGTAGTCAATCGCCCGCCGGGTCACGATGTCGCCGTCGCGCCGCCCGAGGCTGATGTTGATGATGCGCGCGCCCTCGTCCACCGCGTCCACGATGCCTTTTGCGATGGTGAAAATATCGGCGGCGCCCTCCTCGTCCACGACGCGGATGCCGAGCACGCGGGCCATCGGGGCGACGCCGCGCGCGCCGGGCGCGGCGCCGGCGGCGAGCGCGGCGACGGCGGTGCCGTGCCCGCGGCTCGCGCCCTCGCCGGGCGCGGCGCCCCAGCCGATGTCGAGGATGCGCAGGCGCCCCGGCTCGAAGGTGGCGTCGGGCATGACCGCGTTGTCGAGCACCGCGATGGTGACGCCGCGGCCCCAGGTGGAATTGTCGGTGCCGGCGGCGACGCCGATGGCGGCGAGCAACGCCCCGCCCACGGCCCGGGCGCCGGCGCCCTCCCGGCCGGCGCGGCCGGCGCGCGGCGGCTCGGGCAGCGCGGCGAGGTGGTTGCTCCCGACCAGTTCGAGGTCGCGCACGTTTTTGAGCATGTCGTCCGCGAGCGCGTCGAGCGACAGGCAGCGCGCGCGCACGGCGAAAAGCTGCCCCACGCTCGCGACCACCCGCGCCCCGGCCGCCGGCGCGCGCGCGATGAATTCGCGCATGGCCTGCCCGTTCCTGAAAACGATGATCAGCTCCCCGGCGCGCGCCCCCCGCCGCGAGATGATTTCCCCCACGCGCGCGCGCGCCTCCGCGGCGGTCCCGGCCTCGGGCAGCGCGCCCGGTTTAAGGACGTCCTCCCCGCCGCCGCCGCCGCCCGCGGCGGAAGCCGCCGGCCCGCCGGCCTCCGCCGCGCCTCGGGCCGTTTGCGCCCCGAGGTTTGCGGCCCCGCCCTCCCCGTGTCCGCGGCGCACCCAAAGCACGGCCATCGCGACGACAAACGCGATGGCCGCAAGCAAAGGCGGAATCGGACTGGGCGGACGTTTGGACAAGGAAAAAAGAGTGGTGGCCCGGTGGCCCGTGAATGGTGAACCGTGGGAGAAAGTGGCGAATGACGCTTCCCAAAGGGGTATGGATGCGATTTGGGATGCTATTTGGGATGCGATTCAAAGCGCCAAAGTGCCGTCAGGAGGGGCGGCGGCAGAAGGGGGCGGCGCATTCTGGCCGCTGCGCGCAACCTCTGCGCCGAAAAACGAAAGCGAAAGGCGAAAAAGCGGAAAGGAGGAAAGTGGAAAGCCGCATTCCCGCATTCCGCATTTCGCATTTCACCTTCCAAACCCCTCCGGGTGCGCCGAGTGCCATTTCCACGCGGTCCCGATGATGGACTCGATGGTGTTGAACTTCACCGCCCAGCCCAGCTCGCGCCTCGCCTTCGACGCGTCGGCGTAGAGCGCGGGCGGGTCGCCGGCGCGGCGCGGCGCCTCGGTGCGCGGCACTTTTTTGCCCGTCACTTTTTCGACCGCGTTGATGACCTCGCGCACGGAAGTCGGCGTGCCCGTGCCCAGATTGTAGAAAAGCGCGGCGCCCGGTTTTTCGAGCTGCCCAAACACGGCGATGTGCGCGCGGCTGAGGTCGTCCACATGCACGTAATCGCGCAGGCAGGTGCCGTCCGGCGTCGGGTAGTCGGTGCCGAAAACCTGCAACGGCGGGCGCCGGCCCGTCGCGGCGTCGATGGCCAGCGGGATGAGATGCGTCTCCGGGTCGTGGTCCTCGCCGATGGCGCCGTCCTCGGCGGCGCCGGCGGCGTTGAAATAGCGGAAGGCGGCGAAGCTCAGCCCGTGCGCGCGGGCGAGGGCCTTGAGCGCGTTTTCCACGTCGAGCTTGGTCTGGCCGTAGGGGTTGATGGGCGCCTGCGGCATGGTCTCGACCAGCGGCATTTTCTCCGGGATGCCGTAGGTCGCGCAGGTCGAGGAAAACACAAACTTCCCCACCCCCTTCGCCCGCATCGCGCGCAGCAGGCCGAGCGTGGCCACGACGTTGTTGAAATAATACTTGAGCGGCTCGTGCACCGACTCGCCCACATAGGCGTAGGCGGCGAAATGCATCACCAGCTCGATCCTCTCCTCTTCGAGCACCGAGCCGACGGCGGTCTCCTCGCCGAGATTCACGTCATAAAACGGCACGCCGGGCGCGACCGCCCGCCGATGCCCGAACACCAGGTTGTCAATCACCACGGGACGATGCCCCGCCGCGGCAAGCTGGCGGACACAATGACTGCCGATGTAACCGGCGCCTCCTACGACTAAAACATTCATGAGGGTGAAGCTTGTATTGATTTCCGGGCGCGCTTGGCTAGCACATTCCACTCCGATTCCGCCAAACCTTCCCGCCAACCATCCGCATCATGGACCTCCCTCGCATCGTCATCACAGGCGTCGGCCTGACCGCTCCCAACGGCAACTCGCCCGCCGAGTTCCGCCACAACCTCCTGCATGGCGTCGCCGGAGTGGAGCCTTGCGAGGTGCGCTACATGGGCCGCCTCATCGCCGGCGTCTGCCACTTCGACCCGCTCAAATACCAGCGCAAAAAAGAAGTGCGCGTCGGCACCCGCGCCGGCTCCATCTCCATCTACTGCGCCCGCGAAGCCCTGGCCGCCGCCGGCCTCGCGGAACGCTTCGCCACCCTGCCAAAGGACCGCACGGGCATCTACATCGGCATCACCGAGCACGGCAACGTCGAGACGGAAAACGAAATCTACGCCCTCTCCAAATTCAACCACGACACCAGATACTGGTCGCACTACCACAACCCCCGCACCGTCGCCAACAACCCCGCCGGCGAGACCTCGCTGCACCTCGGCGTCACCGGCCCGGCCTACACCATCGGCGCCGCCTGCGCCGCCGGCAACCTCGGCCTCATCCACGCCGCGCAAATGCTCCGCCTCGGCGAGGTGGACCTCGCCCTCTGCGGCGGCGTCAGCGAAAGCATCGGCACCTTCGGCATCTTCGCCGCCTTCAAATCCCAGGGCGCCCTCGCCCACCACCCCGACCCCAAAAAAGCCTCCCGCCCCTTCGACAAGGCCCGCAACGGCATCGTCATCTCCGAAGGCGGCTGCCTCTACACCCTCGAACGCCTCGACGACGCCCTCGCCCGCGGCGCGAAAATCCTCGGCGAAATCGCCGGCTACCACGTCAACAGCGACGCCTCCGACTACGTCCTGCCCAACCCCGCCCGCCAGTCCGAATGCGTCGCCCGCGCCATCGCCCGCGCCGGCCTCGCCCCCCGCGACATCCACATCGTCAACACCCACGCCACCGCCACCCCGCTCGGCGACATCCAGGAGGCGCAGGGCCTGGCCCGCGTCTTTGTGGACTGCCCCGGCACCTACATCAACAACACCAAAAGCTTCATCGGCCACGCCATGGGCGCCGCCGGCGCCCTCGAACTCGCGGGCAACCTCCCCGCCTTCGACGACCTCATCGTGCACCCCACCATCAACGTGGACGAACTCGACCCCCAATGCGCGCTCCCCAACCTCGTGCTCAACCACCCGGTGAAAGCGCCCCGCGTTGACGCCATCCTCAACAACTCCTTCGGCATGCTCGGCATCAACTCCACGCTCATCGTGAAACGATTTGTTGCCTAGGCCGCCGAACCCATCCACCTTTCCCCGACATGACCAAAGACGAATGCAAACAAGCCGTGATTGAAATCATCGCGGACATCGCCCCCGACGAGGACCTCGGCGGCCTGAAGCACGACGTGCGCCTGCGCGACCAGCTCCAGCTCGACTCGATGGACTTTCTGGACATCGTGATGGAGCTGCGCAAACGCCACGGCATCGAGGTGCCCGAGAGCGACTACCCCCGGCTCGCCTCGCTCGACAGCTGCGCCGACTACCTCACGCCGAAATTCACCGCCCTGGGCAAATAAGCGCGGCATGGCGCAGGCTGGCGGACTGTCGCTTCGCCCGAAACCAAACCTGCTTCGCGGGCCAGAGGCCCGCGAACAAGCCCGGACCCGGAAACAAGCCCGCAACCAAACGTGAGCTTTGAAGCAGACTTGGAAGTCTGCGGTACGTCAGCAGGCGTTGCGGCCGGCTGACGGCGCGCAGCGTGACGTATCGCAGGTTTCCAAACCTGCTTCCGGACCGAAGGCCCGCGAACAAGCGCGAACTTCATGTGCGCTTTGAAAAATCACGTCTCACGCGGAGGCTTTGGAGGCGTAGGGCAAGCGTCCCGCTTGCCTGACGGGAGCAGGATGCTCCCGCCACTTTGGCGGCGGTGTGCTTGCGGCGCGCTTTGCGCGCCGTCAGGCAAGCGGGACATTCGCCCTACGTCCCAATCAGGCAAGCGGGACGCTTGCCCTGCTTGGTTCCCCGCACCTCCGCGCGGGACATGATTTTTCAAAGTGCCCTTATACCGTTTGCCGGTGAAAATCAGACTTCAGCCATGAGCCGCCCATATAGCGCAGGTTGGCGGATTGTCGTTTCGCACGGAACCAAACCTGCCTGGACGGAGGCCCGCAAACTTGCGTGAGGTGGGCTTTGGAGCGGGCTTTTGCTCACGGATGGTCTTATACGGTTCCTCGCTATTTTGAGTGGGTGGCGGGGAGGAGGAGCCGGGCGGCGTGAAAGTAGAGCATCGTGATCAGATTGCCCACCGAGCG
>JAITDF010000199.1 GCA_031282705.1 Opitutaceae bacterium
TCCACCGCATGGGAATAATTGTAGGAAAACCGGTTCTTGGCCCCGCCTTTGTATCGAAGGGCGGGCGCATTGTCCCTGAGCAGCACGGCGTTGCCGAACGTCCAGCCATCCCGGCTGAATGACATCACCAGCTCTTTCCGGGTGACGGGGGTGTTCACCAGATAAAACCAGCCGTTGGAGAGCCGCCCGCTGAGATTCTTGCTCACCGCGTCGGGATAATTTGTCTGGACCGGAATCGTCCAGGTGCCTCCCCTGTCAAAGCTGACCGAATGATAAAGCCGTTTTGTTTTTGCCTGATCGCGGATTATCAAATGAAGCTCCCCGTCGTTTCCCGTGTAATGCGAGGTTTCGCTCATTCTATAATGCCTCAACAGGTAACCGGGGAGCGCGGCGGATTTCCATTGGTTCTTCCCGAACAGCGTGCTCGCGGCGTAAATCCACATGTCGCTGCTGCGGCGGATGGCGAACTCGCCGTCCCCAATGGGCATGGGTGCGAAATACACAAGCGTGTCGTCCATGATCACGCCCTCGTCGCGCCACTTTTTCCCTGTCCACCGGAACTGATGCGCAGCGGCGTCCTTCCAGGCGATGCCCTCCTTCTGCTGGCCGCCCTTGTGCAGTGTGCCGTAGGCGTATAATTTCCCATCGCGGACATGCAGGCCGCCGGCCATCCATTGGAAGCGCCCTTTTTCACCGTCGGGATCAGCCGCGAGGATTTTCGCCTCGCTCCAGTTCAGTCCATCGGCGCTGGTCGCGTAGCGCAGATGCTGGCTGGAACTGTCCTCGTTCACGCGGCCGCATGACCAGATTGCGAAAAAAAGACCGTCGTGCCACGCGATGAAAGGGTGCATATTGAACTGCCATTCGCCCTCCCGCGCCCGATAGACGGTGCTTCGCGTCCCGTTTGCACGCGGGAGGTCGCCGGGATTTTCAAGTGCCTTTTGCTGGTTTGTCAGCCATGACAAATCGCGCGCGCCTTGCGGCAGGGAGGCCCACGGCGCCGACTTGGCCAGCAGCGCCGCCCGCAGGATTCCGGCCAAGCTGCCCGCGAGGTTTTTCCCGAGCGGATAAGCGGGGATGGCGCCGTCGAGTTTCCGGTCCGAAATGACTGTATAATCGGCTGTGAACACGCCATCGAGTTCCTTCAGCGCCGCCGTCAAAAGCGGCATGGACTGCGGATTCCTCCACACAGCGACCATTGTGATCTCATGCAGGCGGGTCGCGAGCGCCGTGACAGATGCCTCGTCGCCTTTGCAATCAACATAAACCAGCTCCCAGTCCCCGGCCTTCGCCTCCGCGAGTTGTCGCAGCACTTCCGCCGCATCGACGGAAGGAGACTGCAACTGGCAAACAATGGCTTGGTCGGCAAGCGCGGCGCCCAGCTTGCCCGCATCCGCTCCGGTCAACTCACCGCTGATCAGCAGGACGCGGGGCCGCCAGCGGTCCTTTTCTGGGGCCTCGCTCCATGTCTTCGTGACCAGGCCGGCATGCAATCCCGCCGATGCCAGCATCACTACAAATAATGCGCAGAGTTTTTTTGACATATAAAACATGATGAAAAGATGATATTACCAAAGCCACCGCATGCTCAATGCCAGCGTATGGCGCGAGCGGGCCGGCGCCACTTCATAATCATAGCCCAGCCCGAACACGCCATGACGGGAAAGGTTCGCCCGCAGGCCCAGCCCCGCCGCAAAGCCGCCCCGCGCATAGCCGGGATTCGGCAGCACCACCGGGTTCCCCGGGCTGGTTGCAAAGGACGCCACCACGTCCAGGTTGGAATCATGGACGGTCTGCCTCCAGCCGATCATGACATCGAGCATCGAGGCGCGCCCGAACATCCTGAATTTTTGCGTGGCCTGCAAATTCAGCAGGCTTTGCACCACATGTTCGGAAAAGGCGTCCACGCGCAGCGCCCCCGGCCCGTGCTCCTTGAAATTTTTCATTTTTATGTTCATGCCATGAAGGGCAAGCCCCGGCTTGAGCACCGCGTTTTTCCATGACTTTATAATAAAACCTATTTCCGCGCTGGCGCCCCAGTATTCGGCATCATGCGAACCGCGGGCCTCGCCGTCCCCCTCGGCGCGCACGCTGTCCGCCTGCATCCAGCCCGCGGTGCCGTCAATGCCCGCGTAAAAACAACCGAGGCGCAGCGCCCCATACGCGCCGCCAAACTGATGTTGCATATCGGTATGGCTTTTGTTCGCCGCATCCATCTTGCCATCCGTCGCACCGGCATACAGGCCGAGCAGATAGCGTTCGTTCACCAAGCCGTCATAACCGGCCACGATGACATGGGTTTCATCCGTGTGGCCGATCCGCCCCCCGGCCGTTTCATAATCGGCCCGCGATGCGATGCCCTTGAACCACATGTCATTCAACACATTGCCCGGCTGCCGTTCGGTGACGGGAAGCAGGAAACTTTCGCTGATGCGATTATATACGGCCGTCATGGTGGCGACCATGGCGTCGAAGGTGAGCGCCGCGTCCTTGGAGGGGCTGGCCGACTGGTTTATGGCGAGCACCGACAGCGTGTTGTCATTGGTGGCAAACGTCACGTCCATCCCATGCTGGCTCGCCAGGTATTCGGGCGCGTTGGGGATGCCGTTGGTTGTCGCAAGTACATAAATGCCCGACGCAATGGCGCCATCGAAGCCCACCGTGGCGCCCGTCTGGAAATCGAGCGTGCCCGCCAGCTCCAGTTTTCCCGGCGCTGTGCCGCTGGAGAAAAGCAGTGCGCCGCCTTGGGCGATTGTAATATTATTGGCGAGAATCGCATCGGGATTTGTCGCGCGGTTTGCGACGCGCAGCATGGAATCATTCCCGACGATGATGTTGGCTCCCGCACCACCAAGCGCTCCGGTGCCCGCGACGGTGAGCACAGTGGAACCGCTCAGGCGAAGTCGCGAAATAATATTGTTCCCGGAAAATACCAACCGGCTGTCACTCACGTCAACCGTCCCGCCGCCGATGATGGCGGTCGCGCGCACACCCGCAACCTGATTGAATTCCAGCACGGCATCGGACTCGGCGTCCACGGTCGCTATGCCGGCGCCGAGCGCATCCATATTGGTCACGAGCAGACGGCCGGCGGAAACCCGCGTGCCGCCCTCGTGGCGGCTTGATCCGGACAAAACCAAATCAGCCGTGCCGGTCTTGACCATGTTTCCCGAACCGCTGAATGAACCCGCGAATGTAATTTCCCCGGCATTGTCCACCGTGAGGGTCGTATTGCCAATTTCTATATTACCTTCACCAGAGAAGGTTCTCAAAATGTCATTTTGCAGTTGCAAATCGAGTGTCGCTCCCGCGGCTATGGCGACTGCATTGTCCGCGAGCGAATTTCCCGCGCCGACGCGCAGCACACCCTCATTGATTTCCACCGCGCCCGCATGGGCGGCGTCGAGCGTCAGCATCGCCGGACCGGTTTTCAGCAGCGTGTTTGTGCCGGTGATGACGCCGCCCAGCGTGCCATCGAGCGCCGCGTCGAGCGTGAGCGCGTGATTGTCGACATCCAGCGTGCCCGTCGTGGTGACACCCGCTGAATTGAATCGCAGCACGGTGTCCAAGCCGGTGATCGTGAGGTTGTTTGCCCCCAGCGCGCCGGTGCCGGCAAGCTCCAGCACGCCGCCTTCGAGTTCCACGCCGCCCTTGAAATTATTGGCTCCGGTATTTGCCAGCGTGAGCACGCCGCCGCCTTTCTTGACGAGTTTTCCCGTCGCCTCCGCTTCCAGCTCCTCCGACGCCGTGTCCCTGTCGGTGACAATCGCCGCCCCCGAAAAACGATAATTTCCCGTGCCCGAGACCTCCATGCCCGAGGTGATGATGGACGCGCCGCTGATCGCAATATCGCGCGATGCCTCATGCCCCGCATCCGTCTCGCTGTCGAAATAAACCATGTCGCCGGAGCCAAAAGAAATGCTGCCGCTGGGCACGGCCCAGTCCGCATGCTCTGTATTCCAAGACGGGGAGACGCCCATCCAGCTTAGTTTCATGCTTGAGCCGGCATCCGCGTGCAGAATCAAGTTTCCGCCGCCATCCTTTTCCAGCCAGGCGCTCTGCCGCCCGCCCAGTTCGTTTCCCCCCACCTTGATCGCCGCGCTGCCCGAATCGGCGAGCCACCCGATGTTGCCCAGGTCATAGGCACCCGTGAGTATGTTTTGCAAATTGATCGTATAGGCATCCGCCGCGCCTGAAAAAACCTGCCCCGCGCCAAGCGAAAGGCTTGTGCTGATGCCGGCGCCCAATTCGCCTTTCTTGAGCAAATCGAAGGCGAGCGTGCCGCCGGCCCCAAATATAAAATCGCCATTGACCGTGAGCGTCCTGCCCGCCGCATCGCCGGCTGTCGCGCCGGGGGCGCCGACAAGCAGGGTCGCGCCTGCTCCCAGCGACAGCGACCCGGAAACCGCGCCGGCGCCGCCGAAAGCCGCGCCGTCGGCGACATCCACAAATGACGAGCCGATTCCATTATCAATAACCATATTCCCGCCGGCCACCGTCAGGGCATGGGTATAGCCCGCGTTGCCGCCAGCCAACCGCAAAACGCCCTCCCCGGATTTTTCCAATTTCCCCTGCCCTGTGAGCGGCACGGCGATATGCAGGGTTTTGTTTGCGGAAACATCGATTTGTATAATATCACTCGCGGAACTGCCCAGCACGAGCCCGCCTTGCAGCAAAAGCGTCTCCGCCACGCCGGCATCCGACATGCCCGCCTTGAGACTGGCCCCGTTTTCCGCAGTCACTGTGCCGCTCACCGTTCCCGCGCCGCCAAATCCCGCGCCACCGGCTATCGAGACATCACCGGCGCCGAAACCACTGGCAACCAATAGCGTGCCACTGGCGATGTTGATGTTTGCCGGGCCGCCGATGGCCGGAATCACCGCCAGCGTGCTGCCGCTCGTAATCGCAACCTGCACGGAATCGCCGGCGTTGGCTCCGAAGACCAAGCCTGCGGAC
>JAITDF010000305.1 GCA_031282705.1 Opitutaceae bacterium
GGGGTTGCAGGCCGATGGCTTGGTAGCCCTTGGCGGTGAGGACGCGGCCCTGGGGGGTGCGTTGCAGGTAGCCTTCCTGGATCAAAAAGGGCTCGTGGACTTCCTCCAGCGTCTCGGACTCCTCGCCGACGGCGACGGCGATGGTGCTCATGCCGACGGGGCCGCCGCGGTAGTTTTCCGCCATGATGCGGAGCATGCGTTTGTCCATCTCGTCGAGGCCGGCGGCGTCGATTTCCAAAAGCTCCAGCGCGGCGGAGGCGACGGGCTGAGTGATGCGGCCCCGGGCGCGCTCCTGCGCGTAGTCGCGCACGAAGTTGATGAGGTTGTTGGCCACGCGCGGGGTGCCGCGGCAGCGGGTGGCGATTTCGCGCGCGCCGCCGTCGTCGAGGGCGACCTTGAGCAGGCCGCAACTGCGTTTGATGATGCCGGTGAGCACGGGCACGTCGTAGTAGTCGAGGCGCGTTTGCAGGGTGAAGCGGGAGCGGAGCGGCGCGGTGAGCAGGCCGGCGCGCGTGGTGGCGCCGACGAGGGTGAACTTCGGGATGGAGAGGCGCACGCTGCGGGCGTTGGGCCCCTGGTCGATCATGATGTCGAGGCGGAAATCCTCCATCGCGGAATAGAGGTATTCCTCGACGGTTTTCGGGATGCGGTGGATTTCGTCGATGAAGAGGATGTCGCCTTCCTCAAGGTTGGTGAGCAGGCCGGCGAGGTCGCCGGCTTTTTCGATGACGGGGCCGGAGGTGACGCGGACGTTTTTGCCCATCTCGTGGCCGAGGATGAAGCAGAGGGTGGTTTTGCCGAGGCCGGGCGGGCCGCTGATGAGGATGTGATTGAGCGGGTCGCCGCGGCGGCGGGCGGCGCCGACCATGACTTGGAGGCGTTCGACGGTTTTCGGCTGGCCGGTGAAGTCGGCGAAGGTGAGCGGGCGCAGCGCGGCCTCGGCGGGCGAGAGGGGCGCGGCGAGGGCGTTGGAAATATAGCCCAGGCCTTTGTTGGGTTCGGGTGCGGACATGGTGTGGTGGTGAGAGTCAGGGATGCGGATGGCCTCGACGCAAGCCCGGCGAGCGGGGCATCGGGCATCCGGGTGCGATTCAAAGTGATGCCACCCCCGCCGGAATCTTTCCGCTTTCTCTTCATCGTTCCTTCATCGTTCTCGTCCTCTTACTCGTTCTCGTCCTCTCCCGCGCGCTCTCTTTCTCTTTCCAATCTCCCCGCTTCGTCCGGGATTTTCAGCCCGCGCCGGACGAAGGACGAAAGAAGAGATAAAGATAAAGAGGAAAGAAGAAAGAGAACGAGTAAGAGTAAGAGAACGAGAACGATTTTTTTTGGGGCGAAACCCTCTTGCCCCGCGTGACCGCGCATCTACGTTTTCCCTTTTCCATTTCCTCAACGCTTTCACGACACCATGCCCAATCCGTCCAATCCGCCAGCAAATCCCATCCTCGACCTCGTCGGCGTCGGCGCGCCCATCATGGACCTTGTGGCCTCCGTGCCCGACTCGTTTTTGGCCGAGGCCGGCGGGGAAAAGGGCGGCATGGTCATGATTGACGCGGCCGAGATGACACGACTCACGGGCAGACTCCCCCGCCCGCCCGCCATCACCAACGGCGGCTCCGCCGCCAACACCACTTACAACGCCGCCCGCCTGGGCCTGCGCACCGCCTTCGTCGGCAAGCTCGGCAACGACGCCCTCGCCGACGACTACCGCGCCCGCTTCGCCGCCGCCGCCGTCGGCACCGGTCGTTTCAAGCGCGGCCCGCTCCCCAACGCCTGCTGCCTCATCCTCACCACGCCCGACACGCAGCGCACCATGCGCACCTGCCTCGGCGCGCACGCCACGCTTTCGCCCACGGAAATCACGCCCGCCGATTTCGCCGGCGCCCGCCATGCGCACATCGAGGGCTTTGTCGTGTTCAACCGCGACCTCGCCGACGCCGTGGTCGATGCCGCCCGCGCCGCCGGTTGCACGCTCAGCCTCGATCTGGCCTCGTTCGAGGTCGTGCGCGGCGCGCGCGACTGGCTGCTCCGGCAGCTCAGGCAGGGCATCGCCGTCGTCTTTGCCAACGAAGACGAAATCCGCGCGCTTTTCCCCGAAGACAACGCAGGCAACAGCGCCGCCGGCGCCGGCGGCCACGCCGCGCATGCCCGGCGTCTCGCCTCCTTTGGCGGTGTCGCCGCCGTGAAACTCGGACGTGACGGCGCGTGGATCGCGCACGGAAAGGAGTTGCATCGCATCGCCCCCGTCGCCGTGGCCGATGCCATCGACTCGAACGGCGCCGGCGACGCATGGGCCGCCGGATTCCTGGCCGGCTGGCTGCGCGGGCGGCCGTTGCCCGAGTGCGGCAAACTCGCCTCGCTGCTCGGCGCCGAGACCGTCCGCCACATGGGCCCGCTCATCCCCGCCGCGCACTGGCCCGCCGTCGCGGCGAAGGCCGCCGCATATCTCCCGGCATGAAATCTTTCTTGGGAACCTCCAAAAAATAAAACAACCCGGCCGCGAGAATCGCGAAAAATAGCAAAGTTCCCAACAAGTATTTTCCAGGGCGTGTTTATATTAATCTGGATGAATAACTGATGTTACGCGGAAGCGTCGTGCCGCATAATATCAAGTCACGAAAAGAGGAATGACGCGGAATGGTGCCAAGATAAGGGCTGTTGTTGTATAAAAGCACGCTTGCGCAAGACACGGCTGCCTCCGGCTGCCGGACGAGGAGAAGCCTCGCCACGGATTGCCGGCGGCATCGGGCATCGTTTTTGGTTTTTGGCGTGCCGGCGGCGCCATCCACTTGGGCGCGACTTCGCCGCGCCGGGCGGCGGGACGCCGGGACGCCGCCTCTCCTTGCGCAAGCGTCTCTCTGTTATCCTGGCGCCATCCCTTCCAGGGCGGTTTTTAATTTCCCGATAAAATAGTCGGCGTCGTCCCTGCTGAGACAAAGGGGAGGGCGCACGCGCATGACATTCGCAAAGGGGCCCGACGCGCCGATGAGCACGCCCTGCTCCTTCAGGTCGTTCACCAGTCGCGTCACGCTTTCCCTGTCCGGCTCGCGCGTGCCGGGCTTGCTGAATTCCACGCCGATGAACAGCCCCGCGCCCCTGACATCGCCGATCCGCGTGTGCGTCCGGGCAAGCTCGCGCAGGCGGCCCATGAGGTATTCCCCCTGCCTGTCCGCGTTTTCAATCATCCGTTCGGCCTCCAGTTCGTCCAGCACGGCGAGGCCGGCGGCGGCGGCGAGCGTGCTGCCGCCAAAGGTGTTGAAATAAGCGGTTTCCCGGTTGAATTTCTCCAGCAAATCGGGGCGGGTGGCAACGCCGCCGATCGGGAACCCGTTGCCCATCGGCTTGCCCATGGTCACGAGATCGGGCACGATGCCGTGCCGGGCGAAATTCCAGTGGCCCTTGCCCGCGCGGCCGAAGCCCGGTTGCACCTCGTCGATGATAAGAAGGCCGCCGTGGCGGTGTATGACATCGAGCGCCGGTTTCAGCAGACCGGCGGGGCCGCCCAGTATGCCGTCGCTGGCAAAAATGGAATCAAGCAGCGCGCCCGCGAATTTGATATTGTTTTTCTTAAAATCCTCGATGGCCCTTTCCATGTTGGACGCCAGGGTGCCCGCCGGGTCGCCGTCCCCGGAGCGGTGGCTTTCCGGCGGCGGCACCAGCCGGACATGCGGCGGGGGGCGCCGGCCCTTGCAGGAGGAGGGCGAGAGTTCATGAACCGCCGAGGTGTTCCCATGATAGGCGTTTTCCGTGACAATAAAACCCGAGCCGCCCGTGGCGGCCCGGACGATTTGCAGGGCCAGGTCGTTGCTTTCGCTGCCCGAACAGGTGAAGACCACGTTGGACAGCGGGGCGGGGCAGGTCGCCAGCAGCCGCTCGGCATAAGTGTGTATATTGTCATACAGGTAGCGCGTGTTGGTATTGAGGGTGAGCGCCTGCCGGAAAAGCGCCTCCGCGACGCGCTCGTTGCCATGCCCGACGCAGGGGACGTTGTTATAAAGATCGAGGTATTTTTTCCCCTCCGCGTCAAACATCCACGCCCCCTTGGCGGAGACCATCTCGACGGGCCTTTTATAAAACAGGATGGAATTTCCCCCGAACGTGGCAAAGCGTCTTGCGAGCATTCGTTTCAGCCTTTCTCCGAGCCTGTCGGACGGGGCGCTTGGATCAAACCGGTTCAGATCCATGATTTTTGTGTCGTGCGCGGTCATGGGTGCAAAGGATGTGAAATGCCTTTCCCGAAGGCGGAGGCCGGGGCGGCGCCGGGCTGGCATTTGATGCGATGGCGCGCGACGCCCCCCACGATTCCGTGCCTGCGGGTCATGAACGGCGCCTGCGTGGCGCGCACCGGCACCGCCGCGGGGCGGCGCGGGCGGAACGCGCAGCCCGGCGGTATGTTGATCGGGCTCGGCGGCCCGCCGTCCGGCAGGCATTCCTTCTCGGTGGACGGCTTCTTTTCCATCGTCGAGGCGGCGCTCGGCGGCGCCTCTGTCTTTGTATAGGGATGCGAGGATGCATTCCGGTTTCCGCCCGGATTTTCCGGGATGAAGAAAGTCAGCGGCTTCCCGTCCGCAAATTTCCCCGATGCAAAAAAGTCTGGACTCACGCGTGCGGTGACGGCGGCCGGGCGCGGGATGCCGGTGTTGCGGAGGAAACTGCGGCGGCTTAGTTTGTCCATGTCGTTTTTCATTTCTTGTTTTATAATATAATCTCCACGCGGTTTGCGCGCGTCCCTCTGGAAAGCACGCATGATGCCACATGGCATCGCCCCGGATTATCCAATGAATAGCGCGGGCGAATGATTCCCGCGCCAGGGGGATGACGGCGGCACTGGCACATAACCTGCTTTTTGAGGGTCTCGATTCCATCCGGGGCCCGGCCGCCGAGCCGCGGCGCGGATGGGATGAGGCACCAAGAACCATAAAAAGAAAAAATAATCATGACTGAGAAAATAACAAAACTGGCCGGCATCGCGATTTCCACGCTGCTGCTCACGGCCCATGCCATCGCGGAAATCCCGCTTCATCAAAACCTGTCGGTGGACGGCTATGTCGCGGCCTCCTACCGCTATTCGTCCGAGGGTTATTTTGACACGGACAAATATGATCTCGACCGCGCCCGCCTGAACTTCAACATGGAGCTCGCCCCTGTCAAAGGGCATATCGGCTTCGTCGCGGAAGGTGACAGCGATGTCACGTTGATCGACGCCTATGCCACGTATGACGCGGGGAACGGCCTTTCATTCACCGCCGGCAGGTTCCTGACCTATTTTGGTTATGAAGCCTATGATATTCCGGCGATGAATTACATCACCTATGGCAATTATCTGAACGGCACCTTTATTTCCGGATTTCACTCCGGCGCAAAGGTGGATTATGCAACCGATGCCTTCTCCGTCGGCCTTGCCGTTCTGGATTCCGTTTTTGGCAACGACGGGGATTTCGACGCCACCAAGGGATTCGAGGCCCAGTTTACCTACACCGGAATAAAAGGGCTGACGCTGTTTGCCGGGTTTGGCTACGAGGCGGCCAAGAAGTCCTCCGTCTTCAATGACATGTATATTGCAAACCTGTGGGCCGGTTATGATGTCACCGAACAATTAAATCTCGGGGCGGAACTCAGTTATTGCGACGAGAAGGATGTGAACAAAGGTTGCGCTTGGATGGTGACCGCCAAATACGCGATCACCCCCAAGTTCAGCATCGCGGGGCGCGTTGGCGGGGATGTGAACGACGAGGATGCCGTGGCCGACACGCTGCGCGCGACGATTTGCCCGTCCTATAAGCTGTCGGACAATCTTTTCGTCCGCGCCGAACTGAGCTATACCGAAGTCCAGGACATAGACGACGCCGATCTCTTCCTCGGCGCGCAGGTGGTGTTTGCATTCTAAATCCCACAGGCATCCCGCAGGACGCCGGGAGAAGCGGCCCCGGCTTGGGGAAGTTTTTCCGACCGGAATGCCGGGATGAAAACCAAAACCCAAGCCGCCCGCGCCTGGTTGCCGGAGCGGAGCGGTTGCCCCACAGCCGGAAGCCGTCCTGCCGGATGATGATGGCGACGGCCCCCTCATTGAGCCGGTTCGCCAAGCAGGAGGTCAATCAGACGTTCTCCACCATTCATTTTTGAATAAGGGACAGGTTAAAAATGCATTGACAACCTCTGGAATTTTCCCAAATTTCTTCCCATTTCCATGAGAACCGCGCGCATCAAAGTCTCCCCGTCCGAGGGCGAAGCCGTTTACCACTGCATGACCCGGACGGTGAACGGCGAGCGTCTGCTGGACGATCCCGCGAAGGAAATCCTCCGAAAGCAGCTCTGGCAGACCGCCGATTACTGCGGCCTGCAAATCCTCACCTACACCATCCTCTCCAACCACTTCCATGTGCTCGTCCGCGTCCCGCCGGCTGCGGGTATTTCCGACGCCGAACTGTTGCGCCGTTACCATGTGATGTATCCCAAGCCTACGCTTTACCAAGCGGCCCGGCTCGACGTGATCGAGGCCCAGCTCAAAACCGGCGGTCCCGAGGCCGACGCGTGGCGCAA
>JAITDF010000314.1 GCA_031282705.1 Opitutaceae bacterium
CATAGCGGGACAACTGTTACCCTTGACCCGGGACTATACACGCCGAGACCGCCGCGAACACCACGAGGCAAACGACGGCGGTCTCGGCGAGACCGCCCTACCAAAAGCTTGCCGAAAGACTGGCCGCCGCGTAACATCAGATAATAATATGAAAACCAGCGAAAATCCGCTCATCCGCACCTTGGACGCCCCCGTGCTCGCGCCGCAGGCCGGCGCGGACTGGGCCGACACGATGCTGCTGAACCCCGCCATCATCGACGCGCCCGGCTCGCCGCGCCTGCACATGCTCTTCCGCGCCACCGGGCCGTGGCCCCGGGCGCGTGTTGAAGGCCGCCCGCCGCCGTTTCCCATTTTCCTTGGTTACGCCACCAGCGACGACAACGGCCGCACCTGGCAGGCGGACTTCTCGCGCCCGTGCCTCGCGCCGGCGCTGGCGACGGAGCCGGACAATATAAAAATCCGCTCGCGCGACGGGCGGGTTTTGACAAATCACGCCAACGGTTGCGTGGAGGACCCG
This sequence comes from Opitutaceae bacterium, assembly GCA_031282705.1. Lineage (GTDB taxonomy): Bacteria > Verrucomicrobiota > Verrucomicrobiia > Opitutales > Opitutaceae > Termitidicoccus. The sequence continues at coordinate 518 of JAITDF010000314.1, forward strand.
CGCCTGTTCCGGCTCGGCGGAAAATTATATCTGACGACCGCATGCCGCATGTTTCCACCGGGGCCGTATTGGGAGCACGACGAGCCGATGCAATGCGCGCCGGACTGGGCGCGCGACGGCGGCGAAAATCCCGGCGGCCTCGGCCGCGCCGCGCGCGAGAACGTGACCGTGTCGGTGCTCTGGGAGGTTGACCTTGGACGGCTCGCGGCGCGCGATTATGACAACGCCTTTGCATATATAACGCACCTCACCGACCCGGAGCGCGGCGAGAATCGCGATGTGTTTTTATTTCCCAAAAAACTGCGCATCGGCGGGCGGGAGCGCTACGCCTGCCTGCACCGCCCCTTCCTGCCCGGGGAATTCGGCGCGGAGTTCGCGGCGCTGCGGCCGTCGATTTTTCTGGCGGCTGCCGATGAGATCGAGGACCTGCCGGGGCCGCGCGCGGAGCACCGCCTCGTCGCGCAGCCGGAGCTTGCCTGGGAGGGGAACCGCATCGGCGCGAGCTGGCCTCCGCTGGAACTCGACAGCGGCGACTGGCTGCTGCCCTGCCACGGCAGGCAGGACGACGCGACCGGCTACACGCAGTCGTTCATGATCGCGCGGCAGGGGGCGGACGGCTGGCCGGAAATCGTCCACCGCTGCCCGGAGCGGCTGATGTTTGCGCGCAAACCGTGGGAGCTTGCGGGGCGTTTCAAGACCCCGTGTGTGTTCACCTGCGGCGGCGTGGTGCGCGGGCGCGAGCTCATCATGAGCTACGGCGCCGCCGACACCGTGGCGGGCATGGCCTGGGCGGACCTCGATGAGCTGGTTGGCCGCGTGCGCGGCTACGACAGCCGCGGGCGTGTTTTGCGGGGCGGGTGCAACAGGAAGTGATGTCACCGCCGTCCTTGTTCTCTTTCCTCTTTCTCTTTCTTCTTTCCTCTTTCTCCTGTCAGGTTTCCCGCTTCGCCCGGAACTCCCCTGCTCGTTCCTGAAACATGCCGCGATTCGCGCCGGATATGTTTGTTCGACGGCAGGCAAAGATGCCCGCGCCCGCGGTTGGCTTACCCGGCCGGCCCTTTCGCCGCGCCCTCCTTCGTCGCCTTCGCGTGCGCCTTGATGGCGTCGTCGATCTTGGCGCGCTCCTTTTTGGCCATGCGGTCGATGAACAGCACGCCGTTCAGGTGATCCGTCTCGTGCTGGATGCAGCGGGCGAGGAGGCCGTTGCAGGCCAGCGTGTGCGGCACGCCCTGGGCGTCCTGAAACGCCATCGTGATCTCGACCGGACGCTCCACCTTGCCGCGGATTTTTCCAAACGACAGACAGCCCTCCGAGTCCGTCTCCACGCCGGCGGCGGCGTGTTTCTTGACGGCCGGGTTGGCGATCAGCATCGGCATGAACAGCTCCAGCGGCGGATGGCCGCCGTCGAGCACCCAGTCAAAATCCTGCCCGGCGCGCGACACGTCCACCACGCAAAACTGGCTCGCGCGCCCGACCTGCTGCGCGGCCAGGCCGATGCCGTTGGCGGCGCGCATCGTCTCGACCATGTCGCGCCCGAGCCGCGCGAGCGCCTCGTCGAACACGGTGACTTGCGCCCCCTTTTTTCTTAAAACCGGGTCATTGTATTGAACAATTGGCAGCAGCATGGGTCGGGTTGTCTGGTTGCGAATCGTGGGTTTGCCAACGACGGCCCGCAACCTCTATTCTCCGCCATTTCCAATGTCCACCACCGGCGCGACCCGCGCAAAAAAACGCAATCCGCTCATGGGCGCCGTCTGGCTCGCCGCCGGGCTGCTCCTCATCGCGTGCGCATGGATGGTCCCGGTCAACCTGAAATCCCTCACCCCCGCGCTCCTCCGCGAAGCCGGGCGCGGCACGCCCTCCGTCGCCGACTACGGACGCCAGCGCATCGAGTCCGAGAAGCCCGGCTCCGCCCGCCTTGTGCTCGCCGCCGCCCGCCTCGTGGACGACCCCGGCGCCGGCGCGCTCGCCCTCAGCCTCAAGGACCTGGAGGCGCGCCGCCCCGAGTGGGTGCCGTGGGGCGGCTGGGACCCGTTTCTCGACCCGCTTTTCAACCTCAAGGAAAACACCGGCCGCGCCGGGCCCGTCCCCGTGCTCGAATTTCTTATCACGCAGAAGGCCCGCCAGTCGCTCCTCCTCTTCCTCTCCGGCTCGCGCTCGCTCGGCGTGCACGCCGTCCTCCAGACCCGCGAAATCCAGGGCACCGCCCGCTTCGTCCCCGCCACGCGCCCCGGCGGCCAGTCGCTCGACGCCGTCATCCTCCTCGCCGCGCTCCTCTACCAGTCGGAAAACCTTTCCGGCACGCTCCAGCGCGAACTCCGCGGCCTCGCCGAGACCGCCGTCGCGCAAAAACAAATGGGCGCGCTTGAGGACTTCTACATCGACCTCCTCTCGCTCGGCAAACGCCTCAACTGGATGCAACTCGCCGAGCTTCTCCGCGTGAGCGGCGGCGCGCGCACCGTCGGCGAGTTCGCCCAGCTCGCCCGCGTCGCCTCCGACGACCTCCCCCTCATCTACGCCGCCGCGCTCTTCACCGGCTCGGCCGACACCGTCGCCGGCTACCTCATGCGCTACGGGAAAAACGGCCTCGCCGACCTCCGCCTCGCGCTGGCCGCCGGCGAAGGCGCCGCGCGCCTGCTCCTCGCCCGCCGGATCCCCGTCAACCACGCCGCCGGCCCCGTCCTCGGCCCCGCCGCCACCCTCGCGCTCGTCCACCCCCAAATCATGCTCGCCGCGAAATACCTCGGGTTTTTCCTCGGCGCCTTCTGCCTCTTCCACGCCCTCGAACACCTCATCGCCGCCGCCAGCCCGGCCACCCCCCCGCTCCGCGCCCGCAGCGGCCTCCTCGCCGCGATGATCGGCGCGCTCCTCGTCCTCGCCACCGAACCCTTTCTTGTCAAAGCCGCCCCGCCCTCCGAATTTAAACTTAACAAACTCCTCCTTCCCGTCCTCTCCCACTCACCCGTTTCACCCGCACGACTCGAACCCGCAACACCACCCGCCATGGACCCAGCCACCAT
>JAITDF010000342.1 GCA_031282705.1 Opitutaceae bacterium
CTCGCAAAAAACGCCCCTCAGCTCCATCCTTCCATCCTGCTTTTGCCTCCCTTCCTGCCTGATGCCTTCCAGGGTCAATATCTGTCTGGACCTCCCGGTGCTTTCAGGCGCAAATGGGGGCAACCCAAAGGTGTGTCATCCCATTATAAATCGTTCTTCGTTCTTCGTTCTCGTTCTCGAAATATCCCGGAGACGGAGAGGACGAGAGCGAGAGCGTGAAAGAGAGCGGGAGCGTGAACGATTTCGGAGGAAGTGGCGCAACTTTGAGTTGCATCCAAAGCGCCCCCCGTTTCCCGCTTGCGCACCAACCCCTCCCGCTCAACTCTCGCTTACTTCCCACGCTCATCTCCCGCCCATGCCAAAACGCACCGACCTCGAGTCCATCCTCATCATCGGCGCCGGCCCGATCATCATCGGACAGGCCTGCGAATTTGATTATTCCGGCACCCAAGCCTGCAAGGCCCTCAAGGAGGAAGGCTACCGCGTCATCCTCGTAAACTCCAACCCGGCCACCATCATGACCGACCCGGAGTTCGCCGATGTCACCTACATCGAGCCCCTCACGCGCGAGGTTTTGGAAAAAATCATCGCCGCCGAGCGCCCCTCCGCCCTCCTGCCGACCCTCGGCGGCCAGACCGCGCTCAACCTCTCGATGGAGCTCCACCACGCCGGCGTGCTCGAACGCCACGGCGTCGAGATGATCGGTGCCAGGCCCGATGCCATCGCCAAGGGCGAGGACCGCGAACTCTTCAAGCAGGCCATGCTCAAAATCGGCCTCGACGTCGCCCGCTCCCGCACCGTCAAAACCCTCGACGAGGCCCACGCCGCCGCCAAGGAAATCGGCGGCTTCCCCCTCATCATCCGCCCTTCCTTCACCCTCGGCGGCTCCGGCGGCGGCATCGCCTACAACCGCGAGGAATTCGACCGCATCACCGCCAACGGCCTCGACCTGTCCCCCGTCCACGAAGTCCTCATCGAGGAATGCCTCCTCGGCTGGAAGGAATTCGAGATGGAAGTCATGCGCGACCACAAGGACCAGTGCGTCGTCATCTGCTCCATCGAAAACTTCGACCCCATGGGCGTGCACACCGGCGACTCCATCACCGTCGCCCCCGCCATGACGCTCACCGACAAGGAATACCAGGTCATGCGCGACGCCTCCTTCGCCGTCATCCGCGAAATCGGCGTCGCCACCGGCGGCTCCAACATCCAGTTCTCCGTCTGCCCGTCCACCGGCCGCATGGTCGTCATCGAGATGAACCCCCGCGTCTCCCGCTCCTCCGCCCTCGCCTCGAAAGCCACCGGCTTCCCCATCGCGAAAATCGCCGCCAAGCTCGCCGTCGGCTACACCCTCGACGAACTCCCCAACGACATCACCCGCGTCACCCCCGCCTCCTTCGAGCCCACCATCGACTACATCGTCACCAAAATCCCCCGCTTCACCTTCGAGAAATTCCCCGACGCCGACCCCGCGCTCACCTCCGCCATGAAATCCGTCGGCGAAGCCATGGCCATCGGCCGCACTTTCAAGGAATCCCTCCAAAAAGCCCTCCGCTCCCTCGAAACCGGCGCGCGCGGCCTCGGCGGCGGCGGCAAACTCGGCGGCGACGACCTCCCCGACGGCAAACTCATCAAGCAAAAACTCGCCACCCCCAACGCCGAGCGCATCTTCCACATCCGCCACGCCTTCCAGGCCGGCTACAGCGACCAGCAAGTCTTCGACCTCACCAAAATCGACCCCTGGTTCATCCGCCAGCTCCGCGAAATCCACGACATGGAAATCGAGCTGAAAAAACACACCCTCCCCACCATCGGCGCCACGCTCCTCCGCCGCGCCAAGGAAGCCGGCTTCTCCGACGTGCAACTCGCCCACCACCTCCGCTCCACGCCCCAGGCCGTCCGCGCCGCCCGCAAAGCCGCCGGCATCCACACCCTGTATCGGCTCGTCGATACCTGCGCCGCCGAGTTCGAGGCCGTCACCCCCTACTACTACTCCAGCTACGGCGCCGAAAACGAAATCAAACCCTCCGCCCGGAAAAAAATCATGATCCTCGGCGGCGGCCCCAACCGCATCGGCCAGGGCATCGAGTTCGACTACTGCTGCGTCCACGCCTCCTTCGCCCTCCGCGAAATCGGCTGTGAAAGCGTCATGGTCAACTCCAACCCCGAGACCGTCTCCACCGACTACGACACCTCCGACCGCCTCTACTTCGAGCCCCTCACCCTGGAGGACGTGCTCGAAATCTACGAACAGGAAAAATGCGACGGCGCCATCGTGCAATTCGGCGGCCAGACCCCCCTCAACCTCGCCACCGCCCTGAAAGCCGCCGGCGTGAACATCATCGGCACCAGCCCCGAGTCCATCGACACCGCCGAAGACCGCAAACTCTTCGCCGCCATCCTCCGCAAACTCGCCCTCCGCCAGCCCGCCAACCGCACCGCCCTCGACGAAACCGAAGCCCTCGTCTTCGCCCGCGAAGTCGGCTTCCCCGTCCTCCTCCGCCCCTCCTTCGTGCTCGGCGGCCGCGGCATGTTCATCGTTTACAACGAGGACGACTTCCGCGCCGTCATCAAGGAAGCCTTCGCCGCCATGCCCGGCAAACCCGTCCTCATCGACAAATTCCTCGAAGACGCCGTCGAACTCGACGTCGATTGCATCAGCGACGGCGACACCACCGTCATCGGCGGCATGCTCGAACACATCGAATACGCCGGCGTCCACTCCGGCGACGCCTCCATGGTCATGCCCCCGCACACCCTCGGCGCGGACATCCTCCGCGCCGTGCGCGAAGCCACGCACGCCCTCGCCCGCGAACTGCGCGTCATCGGCCTCATGAACGTCCAATACGCCATCAAGGACCGCCAGCTCTACGTCCTCGAAGTCAACCCCCGCGCCTCCCGCACCGTCCCCTTCGTCTCCAAGGCCATCGGCGTCCCCCTCGCCAAGCTCGCCGCCAAAGTCATGACCGGCGCCAGACTCCGCGACCTCGGCTTCACCCGCGAACACACCCCGCGCCACTGGTGCGTGAAGGAAGCCGTCTTCCCCTTCAACCGCTTCCCCGGCGCCACCATCATGCTCGGCCCCGAGATGCGCTCCACCGGCGAAGTCATGGGCCTCGACGCCGACCTCGGCCTCGCCTTTGCCAAGGCCCAGGCCGCGGCCCGCCCCGGCCTCCCGCTGCAAGGCGGCGTCTTCCTCTCGGTGAAGGACGCGGACAAACCCCGCGCCACCGCCCTTGCCCGCGAACTCGCCGCGCTCGGCTTTGAAATCCACGCCACCGGCGGCACGGCCCGCCACCTGGCCGGCCACGGCATACGCGTCCGCGAACTCGCCAAAATCGGCGAAGGCCGCCCCGACTCCATCGACCTCATCAAAAACGGCCAGATCCAGCTCGTGATCAACACCCCCAGCGGCATGATCCCGCGCCAGGACGAAAACAAAATCCGTGCCGCCGCCTACGCCGGCAACATCTGCATCATGACCACCCTCACCGGCGCCCAAGCCGCCATCGACGGCATCAAGGCCCTGAAAAAAACCGCCCTCGCCCCCCGCCCGCTCCAAACCTACATCAAGGACATCATCCAGGCAAACTGACCCCCGGCTCCCCGGCTCCCGCCCGCCTCACTCGTTCTCGTTCCTCATTCTCTTTCCTCTTTTTCTTTACTGACTGATGTTACGCGGTGCTGTCGTCCCGCAGACTGGCAAGTCTGCTTCAAAGCCCACGCCTGCTTGCGGGCTTTTTGCGGGTATGGGCTTGGTTGCAGGCCTTCGTTTTGCGGGCCTTCGGCCCGGCAGCAGGTTTGGTTCCGGGCGACGCGACAGTCTGCCAACCTGCGCCGCGGCGGAGCCGCGTAACATCAGTGATTCAAAGGCGTTTTTGCGAGGGACTTTTTAATTGTAAAGCCTTAACTCATTTATTAATAAACAATAATAAATTCATCCCAGCCTTTGGTCATTTGATTAAGAAACCGCTGCATTTAGGTTTTCCCCGGTTGGCTTTGCGTTCCGTTTTTCTGATGAAGCCATGCATGTGTTCACCCACGGCCTCGACAAAAGCGCGGACCTCCGGCTCCTCTCCCTCGGCCTCGACCTGCACCCGCCCGTCGGGCAGATTGGCGACAAAACCCGCCACCTCGAACTCCTTGGCGACCTGCAGGGTGGTGTAGCAAAAACCCACGCCCTGCACGCGTCCGGTGAAAAAGACTGTCTCATGATAAACCTCGCTCATTGGGGGAATCCTCAATCGGGAAGTTGCCGGAGTGCTTGCATAAAAGCAACCTGCAAATGGCGTTTCCGGCGTGATTTTTGACCGCCGTCCGCACGCGGCGGGATGCGGCAAGCCGCGCGGGTTTGGCGTTGCATTTCAGAAACAGCAGGAGCACGTTCCACCGCATTCAGAAATGAACGACTTTGATCCCAATAATCCTTCCGATTTCGAGGGAGACGAATGCGAAGACCTGGCATGGAACGAATTCGACTGGGAGCATTATCTCCGCGAACAGGACGACATCATTTTCCGCTACGTCGCCTTCTACGAGACGCTCCGGCAACACCCGGATCGCCTCGCCGAGGTCGCCGTCGCGATGGGCTGGGACCGCGAACTATGGGTTTCCGATTCCGACATCGACGAGGAGGATGAGGAGGATTCGCCCAATCCCGACGAGTGGGAAGCCGGGCCATACACCTTTCACAAAAACTACATCTACATCTCCACCAAGGCGATTTACCTGACGCTCAAGCGCGGCTGGGAAGCCATCGCCGACCGGGCGGATCGCGTGCCGCAACGCACCGCCCTGGCCTACCAGACCGCGTTGCACCGTGGCGAGGAGCAGGCCGTGCTGGCCATCCAGGCGCTCGATTTCGGCGACTATGCGATGGCGGTCAGCCTTTTCAAACGGGCCCTGGCCGAACTCAACCAGACGCTCACCACGCTCAATGCCGGCGGCGAAAATGTTTCCCGGACGCTGGCCCGTTATCGGGCCGAGGCGATCCCGCGTCTCTTTGACCTGCGCGATATCTGGCTGCGCATGATGCGCGAATGCCGGCAAGTCCTCGATCGCCCCATTGATGCCGACGACCAGGACGACGATGCCGACGGCGTGTCCGAGGATCAGGAATAGGGGGCGTTTTCCATGGGGAACTTTTGGGGCGTGTTTACACTAATATGATTTCCCTCTATTTTGAATGGATTTCGCATCGCGCCGCCGCGAAGCGGAGACAGCGTTTGACCTTTTCAGCCCCGGAGGGGCGGCAGCGGTTAGCCGTGGGTGACGATCGCAGCGAGGAACCCACGGGAGTCCATCCATAAAAAAACGAGCCCTGAAGGGGCGGCAGCGAGGCGGCTTCGTCGCCAGTTTAAGTCTTGAATTTAAGTTTAAGCGCAAACCTTCGCTTTCGGACTTCAACTTAAACTGCCAACTTAAACTGCCGGCGAAGCCGGCTTGCTGTCGCCAGGGCAAACGCATCTAAATTTTGGCTTAAATTGAATCATATTTTATTGATTTTTCAGATGTTATGTGATTCATGGCTAATTTGCCATGAAATCACCGATTGATTATTTTTCTGATCT
>JAITDF010000358.1 GCA_031282705.1 Opitutaceae bacterium
CGAAAGAGTAACTGATGTTACGCGGCTCCGTCGTACCGCAGACTTCCAAGTCTGCTTCGAAGCTCATGCCTGATTGCGGGTTCGCGGCCAGGCGTGAGCTTTTAAGCAGGTTTGGAAACCTGCGGCACGACGGAAATGCGTAACATCAGGGAGTAAGAGGAAAGATGCAGGCGAGATGACAGCACTTTGAGTTGCACCCGCGGGAATCCGTTTTGCTTTGGGAGTTTTGTTTTTTGCAACTGATGTCACGCGGCCCTGTCGTCCCGCAGGCTGGCGGACTGTCGCTTCGCCCGGAACCAAACCGGCTTCAAAGCCCGCGCCGGGTTGCGGCGCCTGCTTCTTCCGCGCGACGGCAGTTTCGCGGGGATTTTTTGGGATTCCGGGATTTTGGGATTTGGAATTTTTCCCGGGATTTGGGATTTTGGAGGCATTGGGGACCACGAACACCCGAACACCGATGCGCCATTTTCTCACCATCCTCAGCCACGAAATCCGCATGTTGCTGGTCAGCCCAGGCACTTACATCGCAAGCGTGCTGTTCCTTTCCGTCATGGGGTTCGTGTTCGCCAACCTGCTCGACGAATACAGCCGCGCGCCGCAGGAGATCTCGCCCGCCGTCGTGTTTTTCCAGATTTTCTGGCTCCCCGTCCTCTTCATGGTGCCGTTGCTGACCATGAAGAGCATCTCGGAGGAGCGCCGCCACGGCACGCTCGAGACCCTCCTCACCGCGCCCGTCACCACCACCGAGGTCGTGCTCGGCAAATACGGCGCGGCCTACTTCCTCTACATGCTGCTCTGGGGCTCGACCGCGGCGTTCTTCCACCTCCTCCAGCGCTCCGCCGGCGACGCGCGGCTCCTCGACTCCGGCCCGCTCGCCGGCGGCTACATCTTCATCGCGGTGTCGGGCCTGTTTTTCATCGCGATCGGCATCCTCGCCAGCTCCCTCGCGCGCAGCCAGGCCGTCGCCGGCATCGCCGGTTTCGCGCTTCTGTTCGTGCTCATTTTCGGCATGGATTTCGTGGCCGACATCGACGCGCTCGGCCGCGAGGCTTTCGCGCCCATCAAGACCGTCACCCACGGCGCGCGCGTCTTCCAGCACCTCGACGACTTTTGCCGCGGAATCGTGGACACCCGCCAGGTGCTTTTCTACCTGAGCGGCTCGGTGCTCGCCCTCATCCTCAGTATCTTCGGGCTGGAGGCGAAGTTGCTGCATTCTTGAAAGTAACAAGTAGCAGGTAACAAGTAACAAGTAACAGGTAGCAAGTAGCAGGGACAAGGGACAAGGGGCGGGGGGCGAAAATCCCAAATCCCAAAACACAAATCCCAAAAAAATTCCAAATCCCGAAAGCCCAAATTCCAAATCTTCCAAAACCACCGCCCGCCGCCGGCCAGCCGCCACCCGCCCGCCGCCCAGCCACCCGCCGCCACGCGCCACGCGCCACCCGCACTTTTCCACCACCCGCTGTTTTTCCCACCGAACCGATGAGCCTCTTTCACAGTTTCCGCGCGGCCCGCTGGCTCAGGACGACCAACCTCCTCCTGCAAGCCGTCCTGTTTGTGACCTTTTTCGTCGGCCTCAATCACCTCGCCAGCCGCTACGCGTGGCGTTTCGACCTCACGCAACTCCGCCGCCATTCGCTTTCCGCCGAGACCAAGTCCTACCTCGCCCAGCTCGGCGAACCCGTGCGCATCATCGTCACCCTCCCGCGGGAGGACGAGGGCGACCCCGACCAGGCCGCCATCTACCGCGACGTGCGCGGCCTCCTCCGCGAATACACCTACGCCGCCGACTCGACCGCCGCCGCCGGGCGCATCCGCGTCGATTACATCGACGTTTACCAGCGCCCCCGCGAGGCCGGGCAGCTCAACCTCACCGCCAACACCGTGCTCTTCCTCTCCGGCGAGCACGACGCGCGCCGCCGCGAAGTCCCGCTCGCCGACCTCTACCGCCGGCGCGACGGACGGCGCGTCGCCTTCCTCGGCGAACAAGCCTTCACCGCCGCCATACTCGACGTGTCCGGCCCCGGCCGCAAAAAAATCTACTTCCTCGCCGGCCACGGCGAGATGGACCCCAACGCCGTGGACCCCGTGCGCGGCCTCTCCGAGCTGCGCGACGCCCTCCGCCAGCGCAACTACGCCCTCGACATGCTCGACCTCGCCCGCGCCCGCGTCATCCCCGAGGACGCCGCCGTGGTCCTCTCCGCCGGCGCGCAGACCCGCTACGAATCCTACGAACAGGAAACCCTCCGCGACTACATGACCGCCCGCGCCGGCCGCATGGCCCTCTTTCTCCAACCCGCCCTCAACCCCACCGGCCTCGAAGAACTCCTCAACGACTGGGGCATCCTCGCCGACGACGTCCTCGTCCGCGACCGCGGCGCCGGCGGCCGCGCCGACAACGGCGACCTCATCCTCTCCGCCCTCGCCCCGCCCCCCCCCCTCGCCCCGCACCCCGCCACGCAACTCCTCATTGAAAACCAGCTCGTGCTCCGCTTCGGCGCCACCCGCGCCGCGCGCCCCGCCCCCGCGCGCGCCACCGACCCCGGCCTCGCCGTCACGCCCCTCGTCGCCACCGCCCCCACCGCCTGGGGCGAACGCGACCACCGCCGCCGCCCGCACCAGTTCAACCCCGCCGCCGACCTCGCCGGCCCCCTCGCCGTCGTCACCGCCGCCGAACGCGTGAAAGCCAGCGACCTGCGCTTCAGCGTGCCCGTCGGCCGCATCGTGGTCTTCGGCAGCGCCGACTTCCTCGCCAACGGCCGCCTCCGCGCCGGCGCGAACGCCCCCATCCTCTTCTCCACCCTCAACTGGCTCGTGGACCGCGACACCCTGCTCAACATCCCCGCCCGCCCCGTCGAACGCTTCCAACTCGCCCTCAGCCGCGACCGCCTCCGCCACCTCCGCTACATGCTCCTCTTCGCCGTCCCCGGCGCCGCCGCCCTCCTCGGCCTGCTGGTTTACTGGACCCGCAGAAAATAAAAACCACCCCGCCCCGGCTTGAAATCGACTGAAATCGAGTTAAGTCCTGATGTTACGCGGAAGCGTCCATTCTCGTTTCTCTCTTTCCTCTTTATCGTTATCTTTCCTCTTTCTCTTTCTCTTTCTCTCCCATTCCTTCCATCCCCTGCTTCCCTCCTGACGAAAGATGAAAGAGAAAGAGAAAGAGGAAAGATAACGAAGAACGAAGAACGAAGAACGATAAACGATGGACGATGGACGAAAACGGACGCTTCCGCGTAACATCAGTTAAGTCGCCCGCCGCCCATCGCCCGCCGCCACCAC
>JAITDF010000395.1 GCA_031282705.1 Opitutaceae bacterium
AGCGTCCCGCTTGCCTGACGGCGCGCAAGGCGCGCCGCAAGCGCGCCGACCAAAAGCGGCGGGAGCATCCTGCTCCCGGCAGGCAAGCGGGACGCTTGCCCTACTTTTCAAACAGGCAAGCGGGACGCTCGCCCTACGTCCCGCAGGCGGGACGCTTGCCCTGCTTTTCAAACAGGCAGGCGGGATGCTTGCACTACGGCTCCAAAGCCTCCGCGTGGGGAATGAGGGGTTTGGCGGGGTTGATTTTCAGCCAGGCGAGGGTGGCGACGAGGGACATGACGGCGATGGGGACAAGCGGCGCGTTGTAGGAACCGAAGGCGACGACGAGGTAGCCGAAGAGGACGGTCGTCAGAAAGGAGCCGGCCTGGGCGGACATGTTCATCGCGCCGGTGACGAGGCCGGCGTTGTCCCGGCCGATGTCGAGGCAGACGGCCCAGGCGACGGGCAGGGCGAAGTCGGAAAAGCCGTAGGCGAGGGCCAGGCAGACGATGGTGGCGAGCTTGCCTTGGGTGAAAATGGTGAGGGCGAGGAAAACCGTGGCGGCGCCGAAGCCGCCGCAGCCGACGGCGCGGCGGCCCCATTTGAGGCCGATGCGCCTGACGAGGTGGTCGGAGGTGACGCCGCCGATGACGTTGGCGACGGCGCCAAACACGAAGGGCAGCCAGGAGAGCGCGAGGAGTTCGCCGGGGGTGAAGCCGCGTCCGTTGGCGAGGAAGATGTGCATCCACGTGAGGTAGAAGAAGCCGCACCAGGCGTTGGCGTGATACATGAGCATGATCCACCACATGTTGGGCTGGGAGAAAATCCGGCCCCACGGGGTTTTGGTTTTGCCGGCGGAGGCCGGGGCGGGGTTGATCACGGCGAGTTCGGCGGCGGTGATGTTTTTCATCCGGCGCGGGTCGTCGCGGAACCAGGCAAACCAGACGAGCGCCCAGACGACGCCGGCGGCGCCGAAAACATAAAACGCCGCGCGCCAGCCCCAGGCCTGCTGGATGGGGATGACGAGGAGCGGGGAAAGCGCGCCGCCGATGCGGCTGGCCATCCAGACGATGCTTTGGGCGCGGGCGCGTTCGTGCGCGGGGAACCAGCGGGCGATGGCGGCGGAGAAGTTCGGAAACGCGCCCGCCTCGCCCGCCCCGAAGAGGAAGCGGATGACGAGGAGCTGGCGGAAGGTTTGCGCGGCGCCCGTGAGGATGGTGAAGGCCGACCACCAGGCGACGATGCGGGTGAGGATTTTGCGCGGGCCGTATCGGTCGCCCATCGCGCCGCCGGGCATCTCGAAGAGGCCGTAGGCGAGCACAAACGCGCCGAGCACCCAGCCCCATTGCTGGAGGGAGATGCCGAGTTCCTCCTGGATGTTTTTTCCGGACACGGAAATGCAAACCCGGTCGATGTAGGTGATGGTCGAGGCGAGGAAAAGGAGGGCGAGGACGCGGAAGCGGTGTGGCATGGCGGGAGGGGATTGAATGGGTTTTATCTTCAGGGCAGCAGGTTCGTCGTTATTTTCGATGAGACAGTGAAGCCCCGGAGGGGCGGCGGCATTTAGCCGTGGGTGACGAGCGTAGCGAGGAACCCACGGAAAGCGTTAATAAATACCCAAGCCCCGAAGGGGCGGCAGCGCGCGCCGTTCGCCTCATCGCATTTTCCCGCCCTTCCCTTGCTGCCGCCCTTGCAGGGCTCGTTTTTTCATGGATGGATTCCGTGGGTTCCTCGCTGCGCTCGTCACCCACGGCTAAATGCCGCCGCCCCTCCGGGGCTTCACTGTCACCCCAAAATCAGTGTAAACACTCCCTGATTTCCACCAAAGAACAGAACACTAATAAAACGAACCGGGCATTGGCGCCCATTAGTGTTCCGATTATTAGTGAAAATTAGTGGTTATAAAAACCGGTCATTTATTTCGCGTCCTTTCGCGTTTTTTCGCGGTTAAAAACTGAATTTTCCAGAGATTCCCGCAATTGATTTTCCCTCCCGGCCAACAACAAAAACCATCAGTCGTTATGAAAACCAAAAACAAAATAAAATCCATCCCGGCGCTCATCGCCTCCCTCGTCCTCCTCGGCGCACTCCCCGCCGGCGCGGAGACGACCCGTCTGTTCACCGGCCCCGACAACGCGGAGCTGCTCGACCACCTCTCCCCGCCCGGCTTCGCCACCGGCGACGTCATCCACGTGCGCGGCACCGGCGCCTCCGCCAAGGTCGCCGCCAGCACCCGGAATTTCTCGGCCGCGCGCCTCTACGTCGGCACCAGTTTCGGCGCCGGCGTGCTCTGGCTCAACTCCGGCGGCATCTCGCTCACGGACGGCGCCAGCCAGACCCTTGTCATCGGCCAGACCGTCCACAGCGGCACCCTTTATATGAAAGGCGGCAGCCTGGCCGTCAGGGGTGGTGTCACCATCGGCTCAGTCACCCGCGACACGCCGGGCAACGGCGCCCTCCTCATCACCGGCGGCTCCCTCGTCCTCTCCGATTCCGGGGCGGCCGGGAAAGCCGTCATCAACATCGCCTCCGGCGGCCACGCGAACGCCTCCGGCCTCCTCGAAATCAGCAACGCCTCCGTCACCGGCGGTTTTATCGCCGGCCACTCCGCCGACACCGCGCCCGCCGGCGCCGCCCGTCTCACCGTCCACGGCGACGCCGGTGTCCGGGGCGTCGCCCAAAACGCATTCGTCCTGCGCAAATCCGCCGCCGTCACCTTTGTCCTGACGCCCGGCGGCGGTTTCAAAACCTTCGACCAAAGCCTCTCCAGCCCCGCGCAAATCAACGACAGATGCAGCATCAAGCTGGACGTCTCCCGCCTCGATCCCGCCGCCGTGGCCGCGCGTCCGTCCGGCGCGGTTGACCTCGTCAAGCTGAACCCGCAGACCGACGACCTGATGTGGCGCCGCCTCAGGCAAATCCTGGTCCTCAGCGGTTATGATCAAGGAACCCCCTCCCCGGGCGGGCCTGACTCCGACACCTATTCCTTCTCCGTCAACGGCTCCAGCTACACCCTGGTGCTTGGCTGGGACAATGCCGCCCGGACCCTGAAATTATCGAGCCTCGCCAAAGCCCCCTGAGCACGGCGGGAAACCGCCGCAAGGCGCAAGCACGCCAAAGCCTCCGCGCGGGTGAAAAATCCCGCACCCCGTGACTGGCGGCACGCGCCGCCCTGAATCCCTTCGCCTGCGTCCCCTCAGCTCCATAACTGATGTTACGCGGGGGTGTCCGTCCTCTTTCTCTTTCCTCTTTATCTTTCTTCTTTCCTCAAGAGGGGAAAAGGGGATGGGAGAAATGGGAGCGATGGGAGAGAAAGAAGAAAGAGAAGAGGAAAGAGGGGGAGAATGGATGCTTCCGCGTCCCATCAGTCTATAAGGGCATTTTGAAAAATCAAAAAACGGCATGAAATCACTGATGTTACGCGGTTCCGTCGTACCGCAGGTTTCCAAACCTGCTTAAAAACTCACGCCTGGCCGCGAACCCGCAATCAGGCATGAGCTTCGGAGCAGACTTGGAAGTCTGCGGTACGTCAGAGCCGCGTAACATCAGT
>JAITDF010000520.1 GCA_031282705.1 Opitutaceae bacterium
CCCCCTTTGGAATTTTAAGATTTCGGGATTTGGAATTTTTTTGGGATTTGGGATTTGGCCGTTTGGGATTTTTGCACCCGGCATTTCCTGCGCCGCCGCCACCACCGCCACCACCACCGCCGCCATCACCGCTCCCCCCGCCGCCGCCTTTTCCCCCTCCATCCACCCCGCGCACAATTCCGCCGGCATCGTCCAGCAACCCAGCTTCCTCTGGCCCGCCGCCGCCGGCGCCGTCGCCTACGAAATCGAGATCGCCGCCGACTACGATTACAAAAAAATCGTGGTGCCCGTCACGCGCGTCGAGACGCCGCGCTTCGTCCCGTTGCAGCCGCTTTACCCGGCCGTGCGCTTCTGGCGCGTCCGCCCCATCTTCCCCGCCGCCACCGCCGCCACCACCGCCGCCACCGCCACCGTCTCCTCCGCCACCGCCGAAACCCCCGGCCCCTGGTCCGAAACCCGCATCTACCGCCTCCACGCGCCCGCGCACAAAATCGCCATCCCCGCCACCGCCACCCTCGCCCAAATCCGCGCCGCCATCGCCGCCGCGCCCGCCTCCTCGCTTGTCACCTTCGCCCCCCGCGCCACCTACCGCCTCAAACCCGCCGATGGCGACACCCATTTGCTCACCCTCGAAAACCGCGAAGACCTCATCCTCGACGGCAACGACTCCCTCTTCATCATCGAAGCCCCCTCCGCCGGCGCCATCGCCCTGCGCGACTGCCGCCGCCTCACCCTCCGCCGCTTCCGCTTCGACTACGACCCGCTCCCGCACTCCATCGGCACCGTCGTCTCCGTCAATGCAACAACCGCCACCGCCGCCGCCGTCACCCCCTCCTCCTCCTCCTCCGCAACTCCCGGCGCGGCAGCGCCCCCAATCGAAAATCCAAAATCCAAAATCGAAAATTCCATCACCCTCCGCCGCCTCCCCGGCTACCCCGACTTCGACGCCCCCCACATGCTCGCCAACTGGAGCCTGGGCGTCATCCTCGACCCCGTCATCCCCGGCCGCATGAAAACCGGCTCGCCGCTCGTGGTAAATTTCCCCGGAGCGAAAGTCACGCGCCACCCCGCCGCCGCTGCCACCGCCACCGCCGCCGCTGCCACCGCTACCACCGCTACCGCCGCCGCCGCCGACCTCTTCGACATCGGCATCTCCTCCGCCAACCACGCGAAATTTTTCACCCCCGGCGACCGCGTCATCATCTTTGCCCGCGCCCGCAGCAACGCCCTTTGCGCCGCCGACGCCGGTTGCGCCGACATCACCTTCGACCGCGTCACCACCCACGCCGCCCCCGGCCTCCAATTCACCGGCATCAACTCCACCGACCTCAAACTCCTCTCCTGCGCCTCGGTGCCCCGCGACGCCACCCGCCTCTTCGCCGGCAACGCCGACGGCGCCCACATCCGCGCCAACCTCCTCGGCCCCTGGATCGAAAACTGCACCTTCCACGCCATCGGCGACGACGGCGTCGCCCTCTACAACAAAGGCATGGCCATCGACGCCCGCCCCGCGCCCGGCACCCTCGCCGTCGCCGGCGCCTTCATGCACCTCCAGCCCGGCGACACCTTTGTCATCTTCAACCCCTTCGACGGACAACTCCTCGGCGCGCCCCGCACCGTCACCGCCGTCGCCCGCGCCTCCGCCCCGCCCGCCGGTTCGCGTGGCACGGGCGCCCCGCCCGTGTCCCCCCCCGCCCCCGCCACCCTCGAATCCCGCGCCGACGAAGCATCCGCCGGCAGGCTCCCCGCCACCGCCGGCACGTGGCACAACACCTTCACCCCCGCCCTCGAACCCGCCGCCGCCGCCGCCCTCCCCGCGGGCGACCCCGTCTGGTGGAAAAACGCCCAGCTCTTCAACCGCACCCGCTGCAACGCCGGCTTCGTCGTGAAAAACAACACCTTCACCTCCATCCGCCGCTACTCCATCATCGCCCGCGCCACCGACGGCCTCATCACCGGCAACACCATCACCGGCTCCTCCAACGCCGCCATCACCCTCCTCAACGAACCCTATTTCTGGGCCAACGGCCTGCACAGCGAACGCGTCCTCATCGCCCGCAACACCATCGCCGCCTCCGCCTTCGACGCCTCCTCATCCGCCGCCGCCAGCATCGCCGTGAACCTCCGCAACCTCGCCGACTCCTCGGCGGAATTTCGCCCGAAAGACGGCCCCGCCCCGCCCCCCGCGCGCCTCCACCGCGCCATCCGCATCGAAGACAACACCATCACCGGCTGGACCCACCGCGCCATCCTCCTGCGCAGCGCGGCGGACTGCACCATCCAAAACAACACCATCACCCCCGCCTCCGCCACCGCCATCCTAGCCGACAACACCGAAAACTGCCTGATCGCGCCCGCCAGATAGCGCAGGCTGGCACACCGTCGCCTCGCCCGAAACCAAACCTGCCTGACCCACCCGCCGCCGCACCAGCCCGCACCTCCCATATCTCCCATTCCTCCCATCCACTCCCACCCGCCACCCGCCGCATTTCACCTGCCACCGCCACCCATCACTCGCCTCCGCCACTCACCACCCGCCACACCATGAAAATCCCGAACTTCCGCTGGTTCATCATCGCGCTCGTCTTCCTCGCCGCGGTGCTCAACTACATCGACCGCCAGGCGCTCTCCCTCCTCGCGCCCGACTATATCAAAAAAGACCTCGGCCTCGACGACTCCGGCTACGCCAGCATCGTCAACATATTCCTCGTCGCCTACACCATCTCCTACCTCGTCTCCGGCCGCCTGATTGACAAACTCGGCACCCGCCTCGGCATGGCCGTCTTCGTCGCCTTCTGGTCGGTCAGCAACATGCTCACCGCCGCCGCGCACGGCTTCCGCTCCCTCGGCGCCTACCGCTTCGCCCTCGGCCTCGGCGAGGCCGGCGTCTGGCCCGCCGCCTCGAAATCCGTCTCCGAATGGTTCCCGGCAAAAGAGCGCGCCCTCGCCATCGGCGTTTATACAATGGGCAGCACCATCGGCGCCATCGCGACGCCGTTTCTTGTCCTGCCGCTTGCCGGCTTCGACTTCGCCACCCATCTCCCGTTTGTCCACAACCTCCTCGGCGCCGGCGCCGGCTGGCGGATGGCGTTTATATTGACCGGCGGCGCCGGCCTCCTCTGGGTCGTCCCGTGGCTGCTCCTTTACCGCCAGCCAAGACAATCGCCCTTCGCCACCGAAAAAGACCTCAAACTCCTCGCCGACTCCGAAGCCGCCGAAGCCGCCGCCGCAAATAATAACAACAACAACGCCGCCCCCAAGGCGGGACAGGCATCCTGCTTGTCTAACGCCGCCCCCGCCCCCGCCGCCACCTCCCCCTGGTCATGGAAACAAATCTTCTCCTCCCGCGTCGTCTGGCTCCTCCTCCTCGGACGCCTCATCACCGATCCCGCGTGGTATTTTTATCAATTCTGGTTCCCCATGTTTTTGCGCGACTCGCACGGCGTCTCCAAAAGCGGCCTCACCATGATGTGGCCCGTCTTTGCCGCCGCCGGCCTCGGCTCCGTCATCGGCGGCCTGCTTTCCGGCCACTTGATAAAACGCGGCGTCGCACCCGCCGCCAGCCGCCTCTGGACCATGCTCGGCTGCGCCCTCCTGATGCCCGTCTCCCTCCTCGTCGCCGGCGCCGGCAGCCCCGTCGCCGCCACCTGGCTCGCCGCCGCCAGCATCGTCGCCGCCCTCGCCTGGCTTATAAACATATCATCCCTCGTCGTTGACCTCGTCCCCAAAAACTCCCTCGGCGCCGTCTTCGGCGTCGTCGCCGCCGGCAGCACCGTCGGCGGGATTATTATGAACACCCTGATCTCCTCGATGCTGAAACCCGCCGGCGCCATCTTCGACTCCGCCAAGGCCGGCTTCCTCGACAACGCCGTCAATGCAATCATCGGCCCCCTCCTCCGCCAGGTCCAGGGCGGCGGCTACGCCATGTGGTTCACGTTGATGGCATTCCTCCACCTCGCCGCCTGGCTGATGCTCTATTTCGGCCGCATCCACAAAAAGGCTGGTTAACTATTATTATAAATATCAGCGCCGCTCCCGAATAAGGACCTTAAGGCCCTTAACCTCACCCTTCCCGATTTTCCATCATGCTCGTTTCACCATCCTCTTCTGCAAAACGCCCCCTCAAGGCCACCGCCCTTGCCTGCGACCTCGCCGTCGCCGGCGGCGGACTCTCCGGCGTCTGCGCCGCCATCACCGCCGCGCGCGCCGGCCTCAAGGTCGTGCTCGTGCAGGACCGCCCCGTGCTCGGCGGCAACGGCTCCAGCGAAGTCCGCCTCTGGATCCTCGGCGCCACCTCCCACATGGGCAACAACAACCGCTGGGCCCGCGAAGGCGGCGTCATCGACGAATTCATGGTCGAAAACACCCACCGCAACCCCGAGGGCAACCCCGTCCTCGTTGACGCGCTCCTCCTCGAAATGGTCGCCCGCGAACCCAACATCACCCTCCTGCTCAACACCGTCGTCCACGACCTCGAAAAAAGCGACGCCGGCACGATCCGCTCCCTCCGCGCCTTCAACCCCCAGAACGCCACCGAATACACCCTCGCCGCCCCCCTCTTCTGCGACGCCACCGGCGACGGCCTCCTCGGCTTCCTCGCCGGCGCCGCCTTCCGCATGGGCGCCGAGACCCGCGGCGAATCCGGCGAGGGCATGACCCCCGGCGACGGCTTCGGCGAACTCCTCGGCCACTCCCTCTACTTCTACTCCCGCGACACCGGCCGCCCCGTGAAATTCACCCCGCCCTCCTTCGCCCTCCGCGACATCACAAAAATCCCCCGCTACAAGGACCTCTCCCCCGCCGGGCAGGGCTGCAAACTCTGGTGGATCGAATACGGCGGCCGCCTCGACACCGTGCACGACACCGAGGAAATAAAATGGGAGCTCTGGCGCGTCATCTACGGTGTCTGGGATTATATTAAAAACTCCGGCCGCTTCCCCGAGGCCGCGACCCTCACCCTCGAATGGGTCGGCGCCCTCGCCGGCAAACGCGAAAGCCGCCGCTTCGAGGGCGACTTCATGCTCGCGCAACGCGACCTCGTCGAACAAATCCCCCACCCCGACGACGTCTCCTACGGCGGCTGGGCCATCGACCTGCACCCCGCCGACGGCGTTTACAGCCCCGGCGACGGCTGCGTCCAGTATCACGCCAAAGGCGTTTACGGCATCCCCTGCCGCACCATGTATAGCCGCAACATAACAAACCTCCTCCTCGCCGGCCGCATCATCAGCGCCACCCACGTCGCCTACGGCTCCACCCGCGTGATGGCCACCTGCGGCCACAACGCCGCCGCCGCCGGCCTCGCCGCCGCCCTCTGCAAAAAATACAACAAACTCCCGCGCGACATCGCCGGCGCCGGTTATATAAAAGAACTCCAGCGCGAACTCCTCAAACGCGGCCAATACATCCCCGGCGTCCCCCTCCGCGACGAAACCGACCTCGCCCAGACCGCCGCCATCACCGCCACCAGCGAACTGAAACTCGCCGGCTTCCCGCCCGCCGGCGGCAAAGCAGGGCAAGCATCCTGCTTGCCAGACGGCGGCAACGACAAAGTAGGGCAAGCATCTTGCTTGCCAGACGGCGGCAACGCCGCCGCCCAAAGTGGCAGCGGCTTCCAGCCGCCATCCGTTTCAAAACGGCGGCAAGACGCCACCGCCCCCGCCACCCCGGACAGGCAGGATGCTTGTCCAGCCTTGCCCGCCGCCCCCGCCAAAACCCGCCGCCTCGACGCCTCCTGGGCCATGATGATCCCCGTCGCCGCCGGCCCCGCGCCGCGCGTCACCTGTTTTGCCCGGGCCGCCGCCGACACCACGCTCCGCGTCGTACTGCGCAT
>JAITDF010000523.1 GCA_031282705.1 Opitutaceae bacterium
AAAACTGGCCGCCGCGTAACATCAGTGAATAACAAAATGAAACCCCTCCCGATAATACTGACATTCGCCCTCATCATATGCCTGTCCGGGTGCAAGAGCGCCGCCACAAAATCATTAATCCGCGAGGCCGAGCAGGGAAACGCGGCGGCGCAATTCGAGCTCGGCGTCTTGTATGAAAACGGACGGGGCGTGATTACAAACCGCGGCGCTGCGGAAAAATGGTATCGCAAGGCCGCCGAACAGGGACACGCAGAAGCGCAATACAATCTTGGGGCCATGTCGTATCGGAACACGTATTACTTTGAGGCGGCAAAGTGGTATCGTCTGGCGGCGGAACAAGGCAACGCGACCGCGCAAAACGAGATCGGGCACCTGTATTTTAACGGTTTGGGTGTGCCCAAGGATCATGCCGAGGCAGTGAAATGGTTTGGAATGGCAGCGGAAAAGGGCAATGCGTTGGCGCAACGCAATCTCGGCTTCATCTACAAAGGAGGTTTTGGGGGTGTGCCCCGGGATGATGCGGAGGCGGTAAAATGGTATCGCATGGCGGCCGAACAGGGACATACGGAGGCAAAAAACATACTCAAGGAATATGGTAAATTCGAGGAAAATCTCAAAAAGGCCATGCAGGGGGACGCACAGGCGCAATACAACCTCGGTTACATGTATGACTATGGCGACGGCATTGTGAAGCAAAGCCATGACGAGGCAATGAAATGGTATCTCAAGGCCGCCGGACAAGGCGAGGCCCGGGCCCTGCACAACCTCGGTTTCAATTATAATTATGGACGCGGCATGCCTCAAAACATTATCGAGGCATTAAAGTGGTATCGTCTGGCGGCCGACCAGGGGCACAGGGAGGCAAAAAATCAATTTGAGCTATTGAGTCATTTTGAGGAAACCCGGCAAAAGGCCGAAAAGAATGATGCGCAGGCGCAATACGAGCTGGGCCGCATATACGAAGAGGGCGAGGGCGTGAACAAAGATGCCTCGGAAGCCAGAAAATGGTATGGTCTGGCAGCCGGGCAGGGATACACAGAGGCAAGTGTCGCGCTCCTCGGCATGAAATATGAAGAAATGCTGGAAAAACTGCGTGTGTCGAATGAGCAGCTCGTCCGGGACCTGCGTGCGGAGAATGAACGACAAGCCTGGGAACTGCGCGCCGCGAATGAGCAACAAGCCAGGGAATTGCGCGCGGAAAACGACAGGCTCGCCCAAGAACTGCGGGCGGAGACCGAGCGACTCGAACAGGAGCGCCGCGCCCGGAGCAGCAACAACAAATCCCGCCAGCACTGACGGAATGGAAAGGGATGGTCGAAAATCGAATCCGGGCTTGCGGCGGAAAAGGGAAAGGCTCTCCTGCCCCGGTGGCGAATCCGATTCAAGCAACACGACGGAACGAGGCGGCGCAGCCCCGTGAAGACACGACGCAAAATTTTCAAATTTGGCTTATATGAACGATGTCACGCAGCACGACGGGAAAAACGACACGGGCGCCCCGCCCGTGGGTTTGAGTAACATGGGCGACCCGCCCATGTGTTCGAGCGCCGCGGTCGCCCCGCCCATGCCTTCGCAGCATCACGATCGCCCCGCCCATGTCCCCCGGCCCGTCCTGCTCTCATCCCTCACCCGCCCCGCCGCCGCCGCCACCGAAGACATCACCTGCCCCGGCTGCGAAAACCGCTGCGCCATCCGCAAATACACCTTCGCCAACGCCAACACCTTTTTCTCCGGCAACAAATGCGAGAAAATCTTCACCAACCGCGGCGCCGCCGCCCGCAAAGGCGAAAACCTCTACACCTTCAAATACAGCCGGCTCTTCGGACGCGCCGGCGCCCCCGCCCCCGGCGCGTCGGCGTCCCATTCATCATTATCCATTATACATTCTCCATCGGGTGGGCGCAAAGCGCTCGCCATCGGCATCCCCCGCGCGCTGAATTATTACGAAAACCACCCCTTCTGGCACGCCCTCCTCACCACCGCCGGCGCGCGCGTCGTCCTCTCCGCGCGCTCCACCTTCGCCCTCTACGAAAAAGGCGCCGGCACCATCATGTCCGACAACATCTGCTTCCCCGCCAAACTCGTCCACGGCCACATCCACGACCTCATCGCCCGCAAAGTTGACCGCATCCTCATGCCCTTCGTCGTTTACGAACAACGCGAGGACACCCGCTCCGTCAACACCTTCAACTGCCCCATCGTCACCGGCTACTCCGACGTCATCCGCAGCGCCATCGACCCCGAAAAAAAACACGGCATCCCCCTCGACTCCCCCGCCATCACCTTCCGCGACCCCGCGCTCCTGGAGCGCGCCTGCCGCCGCTACATCGTGGACACCCTCGGCCTCCCCCCGCGCGCCTTCCCCAGCGCCTTCGCCGCCGCGCTCGACGCCCAGGCCGCCCACGCCCGCGCCCTCGCCGAAAAAGCCCGCGCCATCGCCGCCGCCGCCACCGCCGCCGGCCGCCTCCTCATCCTCCTGGCCGGCCGCCCCTACCACGCCGACCCGCTCATCCAGCACAAAGTCTCCGACATGATTGCCGCCTTCGGCGTGGACGTCATCAGCGAAGACATCGTCCGCCTCGAAGACGACCCCGCCGCCGGCGACCCCGGCACCGTGCGCCAGTGGGCCTACACCAACCGCATCCTCAAAGCCGCCCGCTGGGTGGCCGGCGCCCCCGCCCGCGTGCACCTCGTGCAACTCACCTCCTTCGGCTGCGGCCCCGACGCCTTTGTCATCGACGAAGCCGGCGACATCCTCCGCCGCGCCGGAAAAAGCCACACCCTCCTGAAAATCGACGACATCAACAACCCCGGCTCCCTCCGCCTCCGCATCCGCTCCCTCGTCGAAAGCCTCGAATACCGCGCCGCCGCCGAGACCCCGGACGCCGCGCACAGGGCCACGGGCCTCCCACCCGCGGACGCGCAAAACGCGCCCCACCCCGCGGGCAGGATGCCCGTGCCCCTTTCCGCGCGCGACGAAACCGCCCCGACTCCCAATCCGCAATCCGCAATCGAAAATCGAAAATCGAAAATCGAAAATCCCACCACCCCCGCCTTCACCGCCGCCGACCGCCGCCGCACCATCCTCGCCCCCTTCTTCTCCGAAACCTACTCGCCCTTCATCCCCGCCATCCTCGGCCTCATGGGCTACCGCGCCGTCAACCTCCCGCCCGCCGACGCCGCCTCCATCGACTACGGCCTCAAATACGCCAACAACGAAGTCTGCTACCCCGCCACCCTCGTCGTCGGCGACATCATCCGCGCGCTCAACTCCGGCCGCTACCGCGCCGAGGAAATCGCCGTCGGCATCACCCAGACCGGCGGACAATGCCGCGCCTCGAACTACATCGCCCTCATCAAAAAAGCCCTCCTCGCCGCCGGGCACCCCGCCGTCCCCGTCATCTCCGTCGCCACCGCCGGCGGCGCGCTCGCCAACGACCAGCCCGGCTTCCGGCTCCGCTGGCGCGGCAACATCCGCCCCGTCATCGCCGCCATCCTCTACGCCGACCGCATCGCGCAGATGCACAACGCCACCGCCCCCCGCGAACGCGCCCCCGCCGCCTCCGCCCGCCTGCGCGACGCCTACGCCGCTGCCGGCGCCGCCTGCGTCGCCCGCCGCGACCTCGCCGCCCTGTATAAACTCCTCCGCGAAGCCGCGCGCGACTTCAACGCCGCCGCCGACCCCGCCAAAACCCGCGTCCCCCGCATCGGCATCGTCGGCGAAATCTACGTCAAATATAATTCCATCGGAAACAAAAACATCGTCGAATGGCTCGTCGCCCAGGGCGTCGAACCCGTCGTCCCGCCCCTCGCCGGCTTCTTCCTCCAGGAATTTCCCAACCGCCGCGCCAACATCGCGCAAAACCTCGCCCGCCGCTCCGGCCTCCCCTTCGCGGACACGCTCGCCTACGCCCTCGTGCGGTATTACCTGAAAAAATTCGACCGCATCGCCTCCGCCTTCCGCCACCACCACCCCTTTCCCGACATATACAAAGAGGCGCAATCCGCCTCGCGCATCATCAACCTCGCCGCCCAATACGGCGAAGGCTGGCTCATCCCCGCCGAGCTGGCCTCCTTCGCGCACCGCGGCATCCACAACGCCGTCAGCCTGCAACCCTTCGGCTGCATCGCAAACCACCTCGTGGCCAAAGGCATTGAAAAACGCATCCGCGACCTCTACCCGCGCATGAACCTCCTCTTCCTCGACCTCGACAGCGGCGCCAGCGAGGCGAACCTCCTGAACCGCCTCCACTTCATGATCCAAAACGCCAGGGCCGAAACACCCCGCCCCGCCATGCCCGAACTGGTGGAGGCATGACACGGGTCGCGCGAAGTTTTGATTATACACCGATGTTACTCCCGAATTTGTCCTCGACCAAAACATG
Source organism: Opitutaceae bacterium (assembly GCA_031282705.1). Classification (GTDB taxonomy): domain Bacteria; phylum Verrucomicrobiota; class Verrucomicrobiia; order Opitutales; family Opitutaceae; genus Termitidicoccus. The sequence goes on from JAITDF010000523.1 coordinate 4,386, forward strand.
CCGCGAAATCCGGCCAATGCGTTTTCACGGAAAAAAGGGTTTCGGGACTGGTTTATGCGCCGGGATGCGGTGGATGATTTTCTGAAAAGAAAAACGCCCGATGTCTTTATCACTGATGGGACGCAATTCCGTCGTACCGCAGGTTTCCAAACCTGCTTAAAAACTCACGCCTGGCCGCGAACCCGCAATCAGGCATGAGCTTCGAAGCAGACTTGGAAGTCTGCGGTACGACGGAGCCG
>JAITDF010000542.1 GCA_031282705.1 Opitutaceae bacterium
CGCACGCCGGCGGTGTCGAGCGCGTTGGAGACCACGACACTGTAATCTCCGGCATCCGTTTTCTGGACATTGGAGATCTTATACGTGCCGGCAGTGGCGCCGGTGATGGGCAGCGCGCCATAATACCATTGATAAACCAGCGAGGGGCGCCCGGTGGCCGCCACCGAAAACTGGACGCTTCCGCCGGTCTCCGCCGCCACGCCTTGCGGATGCGAGTGGATGACGATGCCCTCCGGCGGCTGCGCAAGCCTCAGGGTATGATTCCCGGTGTCGGCAACCACAAGCCCGCCGGCGGATGTGAGTGCGATGCCGGCGGGTTTGCTGAAACGGGCGGCGGAGCCATCGCCGTCCGCGCTGCCGCCGGCCCCGGCATGGCCGGCGATGGTTTCCACATTCCGGTTCTGAATGGTGAGTTTGCGCACGGTGTCGCTGGCGGCATCCAGCACATAAAGCATTCCCGACGCGTCCAGCACCAGCGCCGAGGGCTGGTTGAACCGCGCGGCCTCCCGCGCCCCGTCGCGGGCGCCGCCCTCGCCAACCGCCCCGGCAAGGGTCGAGATGCCGCCGTCCGGGGTGATGATGCGCACCACGTCGTTCCCGGAGTCGGCCACGTAGATATTATCATTTTGATCCACGGCAACGGCCAGCGGTGCATTAAAACAATCCGCATCGGCCGCCACCGTGCTTACGGTGCCGCCGGCTAGCGTGATTTTGCGGATGCGGTGGTTTCCGGTGTCGGCCACATAAAGGTTTTGTTGGGAGGAATCGAGCGCCAGCCCGCCGGGCGCGTTGAAAAGCGCGCCGGCGCCGCCGGCGGTGTCCGCATAGCCGGCGGAACCGGAGAGGCCGGCCAGCACGGTCAACGTGTCAAGGCTTCCGCCCTCGGGGAATTTATAAATCACGTGGTCGCCCGTGTCCGCTATGTAAATGGTTCCCGTGCCGGCAACGGCGATTCCTGACGGTTTTATAAACAAATCCGAGACGGTGCCGGCGGCATCCGTGAGGGCGAGCGTGGTCACTTGCGTCCCGGAAAACGCGAGTTTCCTGACCGTGCCGCCGCCCGCGTTGGCGACATACACGTCGCCCGCGGCGTCCACCGCCAGGCCGGACGGGGCCGTGAAACGCGCGGCGGCGCCCGCGCCGTCGGCGGTGCCGCCGACGCCCGCCTGACCCGCAAGCGTGGAGACCGTCCAGGGCAGGGTGATCGTCGGGGCGGACTCTATATTTACGGTGAAAGTCTGTCCGGTGTTGACGATGGAGCCGCCGACGATGGCGCCGTTGCTTGCGGTGACGACAAAGGACGCCGGGGCGCCGATGGCTTCGTCCGGCGGGATGCCATGAAGCACGCCGCTTGCGCCATCGAGCGAAAGCCAGTCCGGCTGCCCGGTTATGATGAACTGCGGGGCCGGGGTGCCGCTTGCCGTCAATATAAACCGGCATTCGACCCCGGCGGCAAAGATGGCGGTGCTCCCGCTCGTAAAGACTGGCGGCGCGCTCGGCGGCGCGACCGTGGTCGCGCTGGAGACCGCGGGCGTCCCGTCGCCCCGGCTGTTGCATGCGAGCACGCGATAATAGTATAACGTGCCGGCGGCGAGGTTTTGCACGGTGCAACTCAAAGCCGGACCGAGATCGAGTCCGTTATAAACATCGACGAACTCGCTGAATCCCGGGCCCGTCGCCACATCCAGTTTGTAGCCGGTCGCCCCCTGGACGGCATCCCAAGTGGCAACGAAGGAACTCGTGGTGATGCCGGAGGCTGCGAGATTCGCGGGGACGGCGGGGGTCGAGGCGGCCTGCGTGACGGTCAGGACGGCGGGGTCGGACGTGACCTCGCCGTCTGGAAGGGGGATGTCGTTGCCGACGGTAAGCGTGTAGGTGCCGGAATAACCCGCAAAAGGCGTGTGGGTGATTCGCAGCGTGCCGCTGGTCGCGCCAGTCAGACGCTCATCGTCGGCCAAGGCCGCGCCGTTGCGTTTCCACTGGTAAACAAGGGGGTCGCGACCGGTCACCGTGGTGGAAAGCGTGACCGGCGCGCCTTCGTCCACGGTCTGATCGCCCGGAGAGTAAACAATCGTCGGCGCCAGGCTTGTTTTGGAAAAATCAAGATTGGAAAAAGTGCCGGAGGTCTGGCCCATGGTGCTCATCAACTGCATGGCGATGCGGTTGATCGTGCCGGTGACCGGCGTGCTGTCATGCCAGGTGCCGGAAATTGCATAGGTGGTGTCGCCAGTCCCCTCCATTCCCCACGAGACGGCAAGTCCCGAGCCGGTTTTTTCGAGTCTGAAAAGAACATCGAAGGAACCGCCGGAAGTGGCGGATTGTGACAATTTTCCCGATCCGGTGCCGCCGATTATCTCGGCGACCGGCACCGCGGTGGCGTTCGTTGTGGAGTTCCATCCGCCCGTTCCGCTTCTTTCATACAGCCATTTGCTCGTGCCGACGATGGCGCTGGTGTGATAGCCATACCATCCGTTGATATTTGTCGGGTTCGTGCTGGTTCCGCCATTATACAATCCCCAGCGAAAACCGCCCGAGGTGAGATTGATGGTCGCGGTAAATGCGAGCTGCCCCGAGAAGGTCAAGATGTCGCCAACCCGGTCAAGCGTGAGCGCCTGCTCATCAGGCAGCACGGCAAACAGGCCGACGGAGCCTGTTCCGGTCGCCACCAGATTGTTGGTGTCGGTGCCGGTCACGGTGGCGGCGCCTCCGGTGGTGACCTTCCAGGTGTTGACGGCGGCGGCGTTTGCCGCGGGCAGGGAGAACAGGGCGGTCGCGGCGGCGAGCGAGAGCCCCAAGGCAAAGGACGCGCCGGGGAATGGGATTGTATTCATGGTAATCGCAAGACGAAGGTTTGGGTTTGCCATTGGAGCGGGAGGAGACGGTTTTGGAGACGCGAGGGGGATTGAAAGAACAGCGGGCGGGGTCTCAATCACAGCTTTATTAACACAGTTTATATTCAGAGTGCGCCTCCATTTCTCACGAGGAATGGGCGCGGTTTAACAATGCCAGTTTCCGCTCGAAGTCCCCGGCGATGTCGGGGCCGAGGCACTGGCCCCATTTGCCGCGGGTGGCAATGATGAGCGAGCGGGGATGCGCGGCGAGGTGGCGCAGGGTTTCCGTGGTGTTGCGGATTTCGTCCGCGATGACCGCCCGGTGCGCGGGCGTCAGGATGCTTTTCTCCGCGATGGCGTGGAAGGAAAACTGGTTGCGGAAGGTGGTGAAGAAGAGGCGCAGCCATTTGACGGGGACGGTTTGTTTTTCAATCCACGGGGAGACGCCCTCCCCTTTCGCGGCGGCGGCGAGGGCGGCCATGCGGGTTTCCGCGGAGTGGAAAAGCGTGATCATCTCGTCGTAAATCGCGCTGATTTCCATGACCTGACCAGGGCTGATGGGGGTGAAATCATCAAAAGGATCGGGCGAGTCCATGCGGTAGATTTGCGCGTCCAGATAATAGGATTTTTGGTCCTCGGTCAGGTCGGCGGGCGAAAGGATCAAAGGCTTTACGAGCCAGCGGAATCGCAGGCCGTTGTCCTGCAAACGCAGGCCCCAGAATTGCGGCCACATCTGGAGGGCGAGGTCTATTTTCAGCCAGGCCTTGCAAATACCGTCGCGAATCTCCGGGCGCGCGGCGGGGACGAGCCTGGGCAGCAGTTCCACAAAAGTTTCCGGCGGGCCGTCCGCCGCCGTCCAGGTCATCTCGCGGATGACATCCTGATTGGGATTCACGGGGCAGCTGTCGGGGCTGAGCACGCCCCAGTTGGTGGAGGAAATGTCCGGTCCGTATTCGCGGAGGCTTTTGAATTTCCGAAAGGTCAGCAGCGGATGGGGGACGCCGAGGACAGGGTCGAGGTCTTCGCTGAAATCCTGATACTGGCAGAGGCAGACTTCACGTCCGCGCCCGGCGGCCAGTTCGCGGATGCGGCGCGGGAGCGCGCCGGGGTGGGCGTGGAAGATGGTGAGGTCGCCCAGTTTCACGAGCGTGGTGCCGCAGAAGTGCGCGGCGCCGGTGTTGTCCTTCACGGCGTAGCCCACGCGGGGGTTCACCTCGCGGTTGAGTTCGTCGAGGCAATTTTCCGGCATGGCCCACGGATTGATCCAGACGCGGGCGGCGCAACGGGCCGCGGTCAAAACCTCGTCGAGCATGCGGTGGAATTCGGCGATGCGGTCCACTTCGCGGCGTTTGAGCGGTCCCTCGCCATCGGGCCAGAAGCGCGTGCCGAGGTCGGCGTGCCAGAAAAAGAGATGCCTGATGTCGGGATACAGACGGAAAATTTCCGTGTAGATGGCGCGGTAGAACGCGAGCCCTTCGGGGTTGTCGGTGTCGATGCGGTAATACGCAGGGTGGTTGCCGCGCCGAAGGTATTCGTGGCGGAAGGATGAGCCGCGAAGCCGCGGGTGGCGCTGGAAAAACGCCTCGGGGAAAGTGCGGGGGACGAAGCTGGTGATCGCGGGCTCCAAATCGAAGGCGCGCGCGGTTTCGATGCAGCGTCTGAGCCCGGCGGCGTGGCTGCGGATGCGCTCCTCGGGCCACACGCCCTCGTGCCATTTCGTCCACACAAACAGGGCCGGCGACGGGTTGGTGAACTGGTAGCCGTCAAAAAACGCATGCACGGGCTCGGCCTGTGAAAGGCGGTTGCACTCCATGGCCGTGTAGCCGAGCGCGACGAGGTTTTCCGCGTAGCATTCGAGGTCGAAATCAAAGCCGGTGGGCTGGTAGGTGTTCGCGGCGAAATCCTCCAGGATAAGCCGGTCGCGATGCGGGCTGCGGCGCCGGACGGGCAGCCCGCCAAGCGTGCCGCGCGCCTGATGATGCAGGTAATACAGAACACCGGCGAGAACGGAGCGGGGGCGATCCCCCGTGAACACAACGGCGCCATCGCGCTCAAAAATCGAAAACGCGCGCTCCTGTATTTTGTTTTCGGATACAGGCATGATTTCGGACCACGTGCCGACGCGGAACCCGGCCGCCGCCGCGCCGCCCGGCGCGGCGCTCGTGATTCCGCCCAGCGCGCCGGCCAGCCGGGCGGCGGCGCGGATCACCGCGGGATGGGTGCCCGGCGCGTGCCAGATGGCGGGGGCGGTTTGTTTGCGGCCGGATTCGGGAGGCATGGAGAAAGTATGGGGAAAGTGCATGAAGAAAACGCCCGCCGGCGAAGGGGCGCGGCGCGGGGTTTTTATTTATTGGAAGCCGGGGAGATGATGGTTTCAAAAACGCCCTTGGGCGCGATTTTCTCGACGAGCAACGAGGTGCGCCTCCCGGGCGGATAGCCGGGCGTGGCCGCCACATGGATGCTGAACGCGCCTTCCGTGCGGATGACGAGATCGAACCGCCGCCCGTCGATGGTGAGCGCGAAACGCGCCTCGTCGCGCGCCTCGCCGCGCCTCACCCCCGACCAGTTTTTGAACCCTTCGAGGCGGCCCGTGGCGAAACCGGGCTCGGGCGCAAATCCGGCCAGCACCGCCCGCCCGCGGGTCGCGAGCGAGGCGTTGTTTTCAAAATGGAGCAGGAACCCGAGAGCGGCGGACGCGGGCGCCGGCGCGGGGGAGTCGGGCTCAAGCGTGAGGCGATCCGCCAGCTTTTCACCATCAATATGAAATTCGCGGGTGGCGTTCCAACCCGGCACATAGGGGTGCTGGGCGACGACGGCGCGGTTTTCCCGCGCATCGAACGCAAGCAGCCTGCCCGGGCGCCATGTGCTTTGCGGGAGGCCGTTCACGAGCGGCACATTGTCCGCCAGGCCGGCTTTATAATAGCTTTTATAAAGCGGCGACGAGTATGCGACCGTGCCGGGATCAAGCGTGACCGGGAGTTTGCCATGACAGGCTTCAAAGCCCGGCGCCTCGGCCTGGGCATGGTTGAGATCGACCTGCCCGAAATGAACAAACACCTGCCAGGGGTCGTTTTTCAGCACGACAAACCGGGTGCTCTCAAATGCGCGGCTTTTGACCTCCGGGAACGCGGGCGGCGCCGCGTCCGTATCACCGGGGGAGGCGGGAGGATTCAACAGCACCGCCCAGTCCTTGATTTTTCCGGCGGCGTGGCATCCGACGTCCGTCGGGAAAAGATGGGCGACCCGCGCAAGGCGCTCCCTCACGCGGGATGCCTGCATGCGCCCGGTGACATCCGCGGGGTTCGGCAAAAAGCCGTTCGGGAAACGCAATTCCAGCGGCGCGAGGATGAGGTTTTCCAGAATGGCAGCCTCGTCCCGGATTTCCTCCATGCGGCCGCGCCGGGCGGCCTCCTCAAAAAAGGGGAGCAATGCGTCAACGACATAATAATTGTAGCCCAGCGACTGCTCGAACCAGAAGTAATCGGAAGTGACGCCGCGCCCGAGCTGGCGGCGGATGCCCTCTTTGCCGTCAACCACTTCCTTCCAAAGCGCCCCGTCATTATAAAGCAGGGCGACGAGCCCCTGCGCCGCGCGCTGCCAGCATGCGATGTTGATGGGGCAGGCAAAACCGTCGTCGAGCAGGCGCGCCTCGGGGAGGAAATAGTTCCGCCTCCAAAACTCTTTTTTATTTTCCGGCACGCGGTCCCAAATCAAAAGAGCGGCCTGGCACATCTGGACGAGCGTGGTGGCGTCATTGAGAAAATTGCCGAAGAGTTTTCCCTTTAGAATCCCCGACTCATAGGGCGTGATTTGCGGGTAGCCGGAGGCGTATAAATCGATCCAGGCGG
>JAITDF010000586.1 GCA_031282705.1 Opitutaceae bacterium
GGATGAGGTGCGCGGGGTCGATGCCGAGGTTGCGGGCGAGGGTCGAGAGCGGGAGCATGGTCGGGAGCGGGAAAAGGGTGGCGGAGATAAAGATAAGAGAAAGAATAAAGAGACAGAGAAAGAGGAAAGATAAGGAGAAAGCGGAAAGACAGGGGTGGCGCGGGGTATTATGGCGCGGGGGTGTCCGGCCGGCCGGCGGCGGGCGGCGGTTCGGCGGGCGGGCGGGGGCGGTGGTCGAGGCGGAAGATCGGCTCCTCGTCCTCGGTGTGGTCGCTGCGTGTGGCGGGGACGGGCGGGAGCGGCGCGGCGAGGTTGTCCGGGCCGATCGTCCAGACGGCGCGTTCGGCCTTGGAGTAGCGGATGGGCCGGCCATCCATATAGTCGATGGGAACGGCGGGCAGATAGGCGGGGACAAGGGCGTCGAGGGTGCCGGGGAGTTCGCCGTGGTCGTGCTCGTAAGCGCGCGCGGCCAGCCCGGCTTGGGCGGCGGAGACAAGGGATTTTACGGCATAATACCGTCGCATCGTCGACAAATCCCCCTCGAAAATCATCTGCACCACGGCTCTGCCGTCCTTGTTGACTATGTCAAACGGGGAACGCCGCCGGCATTGGCGCTCCAATTCAGGCGCGAGCCGCGTTGCGAGTTCCTTGCAGGATGAGAAGTAAGGGCCGACTCCGGCCATGCGCGCGCGGGTGTTTTCCGCGATGAGCCGGAGTGTTTGATTGGGTTTGAAATAGATTTTTTCCAACAGCCGGCTGTAGGGGGCATCAATGATAGTAACATATATATATGGAGATGGAGACACGAGATTCACATTGAAAACGACCTCCGCTCTCATCGCCAAAGGAATGATTTTTTCCAAATCGGGCTGGCGGGACGACAGCCGTTCGCACCACGAGCGTGCATCCGGGGCGGTTATGGAGCCGCAGGCTTTTAACACTTCGCCCAATGTGTCCACCCCGATGGCTTTTGCGGAGCACCCTGCAAGAAGACGGAGGGTGGAATATTCATTATTTTCTATTTTTCCGCCGAATTCAATTATTTGAAGAGCGGAGTGTATCGCCCCGCCGTGATCGCCGATTCTGCTTTGATGGAAGGCGTGCAATTTTATAAATCTCGCCAGATTTATAAAGTATAATACTCCTTTTGATGTTCCACCCCAGTCGTTCAGCTCGTCCGGGGCTTCCAGTGCTTTGTCGAATGACTCCCACAGGTTGTTTTTGTCGGCCGCGGCGAACAATTCGGCGGCAACCTGGGGATGCCACTTTTCACCATATTCCATTTCTCCGACTTCATTCATGTATTTTCCCCCGTGCAACTCTCGTGGATACAATGGTTCCATCGCGATGATCGCATTGTTGAAACAATGGGTGGCGGAGGGATTATAGTGCGGCGGGGGAGTCGTTAGGTCGCCGATGCCGGGCGGCGGCTCGTCGAGGGTGAGCGAGTAGAGGAAGACGGCGAAGGTCGCGAGCGGGACGAGGATGAGGCCGGCGATGAACCAGCGCGCGCGGCGTTTTTGCTTCCGGGCGGCGGGGGCGCCGGCGGGGGCGGTTGGAGGCTCGGTGGACATGGAAGAAAGAATAAAGATAAAGAGGAAAGAGGAAAGAGGAAAGAGAAAGAAGGGCGGGGCGGGGCGTGCGGTGGTGTGTGTTTTTTGAGAGAACGAGAACGAGTAAGAGAACGGGAACGATTTTTCGGGCGGTGGTTTTTCAGCTTTCAGTCCCGCGCGGAGGCGCGGAGAGCCAAGCAGGGCAAGCGTCCCGCTTGCCTGGCGGGAGCAGGATGCTCCCGCCATTTTGGGACGGCGTGGGGCGGCGCGTTTTGCGCGCCGTCAGGCAAGCGGGACGCTTGCCCTGCGTTCCCCAAGCCTCCGCGCGCGCTTTTCAATGGGGGGGGTTCAGCCGTCGTGGAGCGGGAGGTCGGCGGCGCAGAGAGGGCGGTCGAGCCGGCGCCGGAGGCGGGCGCACATGGAGAGGAACAGCGAGGCGGTCGTGAAGGCGTCGCCTTCCGCCGTGTGGCGGTCAACGGGGGTGAAGTCGCATTGGGCGCAGACCTCGTCGAGCGTCGGCTCGCGCTGGCCGGGGTAGGCGGTGCGCGCGAACGCCTCGATCGAGGCCATCGCGAGCGCGGCGGTGTCGAGCGTGGGATTGCGCAGCGCGGTCTTGTGGTGGCGTTGCATGGCGGCGTCGAGCATCGCCCTGTCGAAACCGATGTGGTGGCCGGCGACGACGGCCCCGTGGAGGCGCGGGAGCAATTCGGCCAGGACTTCCTCCTCGGGCCGGCCGAGCGCGGTCTGCGCGGGCAGGATGCCGTGCACGGCGACGGCTTTGTTCACGACGGCGCCGGGCTGGAAAACCGTCCACGACTCCGCGCTGGAGACGCGCAGGCGCAGCCCGCGCACCTCGACGAGCGCGAGCGAGAGGATGCGGTTGCGCTGGATGTCGAAGCCGGAGGTCTCGGCGTCCAGCACGACGAAGGTGATTTCGGTGAGGGGCGTTTTTTTCGGGACGCTGCGCGGGGTGGCGGCGAGGTAGGCCTCGACGACGGGCGCCCTGGGTTTTTGCCACGGCCATTTCATTTCGGGAAAAATGACTGCGAAGGAGCCGGCGTGTGGCAAGTGGGAAGTGGGGCGTGGGACGTGGGAAACGGGAAACGGGAAACGGAAAACGGGAAACGGGAAGCGGCAGGCGCAATGAACCTAACTGATGTTACGCGGCGGCCAGTTTTGGTAGGGCGGTCTCGCCGTGTATTGTCCCGCTATGAGGGTGACACATGTCCCGCTAAGGGGGTGACACTTTTGCAGTGTCCCAGGGCATGGG
>JAITDF010000631.1 GCA_031282705.1 Opitutaceae bacterium
CGCTCGGTCACCCGTGGCTAAGTTCTGTCGCCGCTTCGCGGCTTGGGAAACGGGCGCGTGTGACGCGCGGGGGAAACGTGTTTTGCACATCAGCCATTCCGTGCTGGACTACGGCGCCCTCGGCGCGCCTTCCGCGCCGGTTGCGCCTTTTGCGCCAGCCTGATGTAACCGGAAATCAAGTTTGAACAAAAATGACAAGGGTTTGAACACTTTTCCTATTTTGGTCATTTTTCACCCCCGTTTCACGGCCAATTAAGAGGGGGTGAAACGGGGATGCAAGACCAATTGAGCGGCGCGACGGCGGGCGGATTTGGCCGCACGGAACGGGATGGGGAAGGTGAGGATTTGGGCGTCAGGCGGCGCAAGTCGGGGGTGCATGACGAGGAGCTCATTCACCTCCCGCGCCGGGCCGAGTCGGCTGCCCAATGAGTAACGGACGGGGATTTGGCGGGCGGGCAATCCGGCAAAGATTTCCCGACATTGCGGCGAATCGTCGCAAGTCAATAGATAGGTGCCTTTCATCTTGTCCAACCGGGCACGAACGCGGGCCATTTCCTCCGGGGAAAATGGGGCGTATGCCGTCCGTGCCGCCGCAACATAGGGAGGGTCGAAAAACGTGAAGGCAACGGGGGAATCCCAGTTGCACACCACTTCCTCCCAATCCCCACACTCAATATACACGCGCTGAAGCCGCTCCGACAGACGGGTAATTAGCTCGCCGTGGCGGGCCGCGTCCCATCCGTGGTAGTTCCGAGAACAGCGCCCCCAACTCTCGGATTTACCGCCGAACGAACAGACGCGCAAAAGGAACCAATGGGCGGCGCGCTGCAAATCCGTTAGGCCGGGATTCGCCAACCAATCGGCGAAGTCGGCGCGGGAATTGAGCCGGGTGACACCACCCAATTCGGCCAGCAAAGCGTCGAGGTGGAAACGGACGCATCGGTAAAAATTCACCACGTCCCTGTTGGCGTCGTTGATGACTTCGGCGCGGCATCGGGTCAGCGCCAAGAGCACGGCGAGACCGCCCGCGAATGGCTCAATGTAGCGCTGGTGAGGCGGCACAAGAGGCAAGATTTTGTCCAAGAATCTCGTCTTGCCCCCGTGATAGGGGAAGGCTGGGCGGCATGGCTGGATGGCCGTGTCTGCGGTGTCGGCGGCGCTGGGTGCCGTGTGGTGTGGTGTGTGTTTGGTCATGGTGTGTGGTGTCATTTGGTTACGCGGTCAAAGTGCTGTTTTACCCGTGCCTCAATGACGGCATTGATGACGGCGGGCGGTGGTAGGGCGCGGGCGTCCGGAGCGTGGGTGACGGACTGTTTTAGGATATACGCAAAGGATGTTTCGCCCTTGGCGGCGCCTTTGGACGCTTTGCGCGCCGCCCGCATTGCGCGCTTCACGGCGGCGGGGGCGTCTTTTGGGATTTCGGCGGACTGGACAGTTTTCGGACGCTCCACGAGGAAGTGTTTCCCATTGATGACGGCGTGGCGGAACGTGTTGCGCGGGAACTCGCGGGGGGTGACGCCATACCATGCGGCGCGGAGGGGAATGGCGAGGTATTTGCGGCCGGCGCCCGGCTGGATTGTCCCGCCTGTGACCTTGTGCGCGAACGGGCGGGAGGCGATGCTGATGGTGGCAACGGTGTCGGTGGCTCCGACGAATTGGGTGGCGCGCGCAACCCCCGCCCAAAAGTGTGATTTCGGCCAGTGGCGCTTGTTCGGCTCGGATTCCCGCGCCGCAAAATGCGCTTTGAGCGCCGTCGCAACACCCCTGCCGACGTTCGCCATGAGTCGCTGGGGTTGTCGCATGGTGAGCATCAATAGATGCAGCCGTGGCGAGATGTTGTCTTCGATGGAAAAGTTTGTGCCGGATGTTGACATTTTGGGAAAAAGGTGTGTGGTGAAAGCGAACCGTTAATCCTGCACGTTTCGGACGTAATCGGAGGGGACTCGCAAGAGGCACACTTTCGCTGGGGCTAACGGTTTCATTTGTTTTTATAGGCCGTCCCAAACCCCAGCTTTTTTGCGGAGACATCAAGAAAGAATTCTCCCATCCAAATATCTCCAAGGATGTCGGCACTCAACGCGAACGTAGAAGGCCCGCCGGATGGATTTGGTTTTCCGAAGTGAGACGGTTGTTTCCCTGCCTTGCTCTTCGTCGGAAAATGCCAAATAGCGGGAAGCGCGCGAAAATCGTCGAGTGTGAGCGCCACGCCTTTCTTCTTTGAGCCTTCGCCTGAGCCGGGGTGCATCAAATCCGGCTGTCCGTGCTTACGGGCGGCATGATACACATGCTGCAAATCCACCACCAACTCCCATCCTGTGGTGTCCGTCCCAACTGCTTGCTGAATCATTTTGACCGTTTGGGCGGTCGGTTGTCCAAGCGAGAATGTGGGTGCCATTGCGGTGACTTGGTCGGCGGGCGTCATTGTCCGAAGCGTTTTTGAGAGGGCAACCGCCTGATGATAAAAATCCTCAAACGCCTGTGCCTGATAGACGATGTGACCATCCTCCACTTTTGCCAAATCGCCGAACGTGGAATGAATCCACTGCTGGACATCGGGCGTGTCCGGCGCGGTGGCGGCGAGTGAGGCGTTGGGGCCGTTGTCGGGCGGGGGTTGGAGGTGCTCGGTTGCCTTGATGATACCGAGCGCCTCCGCTTCGTCGCGGTCAATGTCGCGCACGTCCATGCCGGAACCAAAATCGAAGGGCGGATAGGGCGCGCCGAATCGTGATATTGCACTCCAAATAGGACTGTCGCGGCGCGCTATCATGCGTCCGCCGCCATAGAGTTTGCCACCTGCGTCCGTCCACCTCTTTTGCCAGTTGCGCGGGATGGCGCGCGATTCCAGACGATACAATTCCTGACACGGCCAATCGTCTATATATTCATCTTCGTTATCTCGTTTCCACTTCGCATAGCCAAGCAACTGTTCGGTGTTCGTCTTTAAAATAAGGTCAAGGCGCTGGCGGCTTCGCAGGTCTTTCAACCCACCCTCGTCTTCCTCTGCGGCTTGATAGCCGGCCGCATCCAAAACCGCGCGCAATTTGGCGCGTGCGGAAGCGGAATAATCGTTGCCGCCGACGATGTCCTCGACGGCCTGTTTAGCGATGGCGAGGAAACGGGTGTCTTCGACGGTGGCGGAAAAGAAAGCCCGTTCTCGCTCGGCGAGCGGCACTAAACCCCATTCAAAAGTGTTTCGAGGGGATGGTGCGAGGCTCTTGGCGCGGATGCGCTCCATGACTCCGGGCGGCGGTGTGGTCGTGATGGGCATGTTTAGACTTCGGTTGCGTTGAGGTGAGAGACGGCGGTGTTATAGGCGTTGAAAGAGGCGGGGAGCAACAGGTTGGCTGGCTCGACTTGGGAGAAGAGACCGCCGGAGGGGGGGATGTCTTCGTAGTCGGCATCGTCGGTGGATGGGCTGAGGCTGGCGGAGCCAGTGACAGAGAGCAGGGTTCCGACGGAGCGAAGCACACAATTACCGATTGGGGAGGGGCGATAGGTGGTGGTGAATAACAATCTGTCGTTCGCGCTATAAGTTGGGACGGATTTCAGGTAACGGCTGAGAGAAGTGTATTCGCCGAAGTTTCCGGGCTGCAATGTGAGTCCAAGCGAATCTTTATATTGGCTGAAAGTCTCTTCCGAGGGGAACGGTTGTGTCGGGTCTATTTCCGGCCCTTTCGCAAAAAGGTAATGATAATGGCGCTCTGGCGCAAACTCGGTATAGAATACATGACCTTGGTTGGGGTCACCGGAGACGACGGCGCATGAGATGTCGGTGGTGCCTTCCTTTGGCGGGGTGGTTTCGCCGCTGTCATCGGGCGGGTAGGTGATGGTGGCACGCACGCGGCCTGTCAGGGCAAATTCAGTCCAATAAAAGCGGTATTTCATGCGGGGTAAAACGCCCGTCAGAAGGAAGCCGTATTGTGCGGGGGTGTGCCCGTCCCATACCGTGTATGCGCCCGGTTCGTCCTTGTTTGCGGGGACGGGCTTGCCCGTTTCGGGGTCGTGCTTTTCCCATCGAACCGCATCTCCATTGGTAACCGTGCCCATGCGGAAGACCTCTTTCCCCTCATGGGACATGGCCCCGAAAGTGATGACGTTCGGCGTAAAACTCGGCATCCATGTCGTTGGTGCCGGCTTGCCGTCGGCGAGATACCACTTTTGAGGGGAGGCGTCGAAATCAAACCGTGCGCCGCGGGTGTCAAATGGGCGCCACGCTCTCGGTGAAAAGTTCATACCCACCCCCAATCAAAATGTGTGCCTGCGTTCAGCACGTAGATATTCTGGTCATTAAACGAGCGGACAGACCACACGTCAGTTCCGTTTGTGGTGGTTTTCCACACTTGGCCGATTATGCGCTCGGACACGGTGGCGGCGGCTTCGTTCATGGGCGGGTCTTCGGCGCGAAACACAATCTCAAACGCGGTGAAAGCGGAGTAGTCGGCGGACACGGTGACTTTGGCGCAAATGTTGCCGTCGCCCGTGCAGGGGACGGCCCAATCCGCGATGTTCTTTGCGGCTTGGCTGACGGTGCCCGTCGCCGTGGTGGGGTATCGGTTGTTGATGGTGCCGGGGGTGACACTCCAACACACGACAGATTTGGCGGCGGCGCCCGTGCCCGTGGTTTTCACGACGAGGACAGGGGAGAGATAGACGGGGACGGTGGCGGCGGGCGCCGTCGCCTTGACCGCCGCGTGCGGTTGGGCACGGGTGGAGATGACGGTGCCGGAGACTCCATGCGCAAGAGACACTCCTTTGCCTTCGAGCGGCATTCCGGCGCGGGCGGCGGCGAGGAATTGGTTCAGCCATGCGGCGGTAATCGGGTCGCCCGGGTTTAGGCGCGGCGGGAAGCTGGTTATCATGGCAGGTTAGCCCGCTACTGCGGGCGCGGGTGTGTTGAGGTTGAGGCGTTCTTTGAGGATTTTGTTGGTCTCGGAAATAAGGCGTGTCTGAAGCTCGGTGTTCTTTACGAGGCCTGTCTGCCATTGGGTGTTGATGTCGGTGTATTTCGTGCCCGTGTCTCCGCCGATGCGCGTGAGCGAATCCGTCATGCGGGTGGGGGCGGCTGAGGCGAGGGTGTCGCGCGCGGCGTCCGGCGTCAATTGGGTGAGCAAGCCAAGCCGTTCCGCTTCGCGGCGGGCGGTATTGGCTTCGCGGTTCTCGTCTGTGTCGAGAGCAGCTTCGGCGGCGTGCTCCTTTTCCATAATGGCGAGGCGGCGGGTGGCGTATTCCTCGTCTGAGATTAGTTTGGATTTGTTTGCCTGCGCGAGCGCGGCGACTTCGGCGGCGGCGTTGGCTTTGAGGGTGGCTAGACCGCGTTGGGCGTTCTGCTGCTCCTCTTGATGGCGTTGCTCGTCGAGCTTTTCTTGCTCTTTGGCGAGGGCGGCTGCTTCGTTGAGAAGACCGGAATCGGCCAGTTTCGTCAGTTCCTTTACGGCGCCATCGCGGGTGCCTTTGTCTTTTGATTGCAGGTCGGACTGCAATCCCTCGACGCGGTCGCTAACCTGTTGACGCAGTTGCCCCGCATCGTCGCCTTGCAGCCCCAGCTTGCCCGCGAGTTCGACCGTTTTGCGGTTCACCACCTCTTGTTGCGCGGCAACGGTTTTGGCGGTGGAGTCTTCCCATGCTTGGAGGGCTTTGGTTAATTTTTCTACGGCGGGCGCTGCGGCTTTGGCGCTTTGGGCTATATGGTCGGCGATATTTTTCTCGACGAGCGCCTTTCGCTGTTCGGCGTTGAGGTTGGTCAACGCCACTCTCACTTTGTTCAGTTTATCAATTTTCTCGTCAATGTCGCCGTCCATCCCCGTGAAAAAACCGATGGCGCCCGTTTCGCGCCGCATACTGAACAGCGTGCGCATGTCGGCGTTCACCATCCTCAGCTTGCGGTCATAATCTTCGAGCGAGGAGATGTCTTCCGGCCTCGCGATGCGGGCGGTCTCGTCGGCGAAAGAAGTGGAGTCGCGCACCGTGGCCACGCTGCTTCCGATGCTTTTGGCGGCGGCGATTCCGCCACCGACGGCGGCGCCAACCAGCCCGCCCGCGACGGTGCCGACGCCCGGGACAATAGAGCCAATCATGGCGCCATAACCGGCGCCTGACAGCGCTCCGCCGCCAATGCCGCCCGCCGTGGCGCGTAGCGAGCCTTCCTTGCCGCCGTCGCCCCAAGATTCGACCCCGGAGCCGAGCAAGCTCAACCCCAGCCCCGCGACACCCGCCTTGCCCAAAAATCCGCCCGCCTTGCCCAGCAAAGAGCCTATCTTGCCGAACCGTCCGATAGCGGCGGGCGCGGCGGGCTGGGTAATTTGCGCGGTGGGGAGCGCGCTCCATGCGCTGCCGCGATTTGCGGCGGCGGCGCGCAGGTTCGCGGCGGCGGCGGCGTTTCCGGCGGCGGTGTGCGCGGCGAGGGATTTGGTGGCGGTGTCAATTGATGCCGACACGCCCAGCCACGCCTTGACCATTTGGCCCGCCTTGGAGATGGCGATGGCGGCGGAAGCGGCTGCGGCGACACCCACTAGTTTAATGCCCGTGACGAGCACGCCTGTCGGCACGTTGCGAATGGCCGATGCGAGGGCGTCAAACACGGGCAAAGCCTGTTCCAGCACTTTCGCCCATGCCTCTTTCATCCTGTCTCCAAACAGGGATAAGTCTTCCCCCACGCGCTTGAACACCCCTGCATTCTTATCCATCGCCACGGCCAGCCCGCCGACCTCTTGGGCGGCGCGTCCAAGCTCGTCTCCTCCCGTCAACAACGGGATGAACTCCGCCCCCGACCTTCCAAAGAGTTTCATCGCAGCCGCCGCGCGTTCGGCGGGCGAGGCGATTGAGGCGAAGCCGCGTGTTAGCGCCTCAATTTGCTGATACCCGCTCAATCCCTCCAATTCTCCCGCAGTCAACCCGATGCGGTGAAGCGCTTCGACGGCGGACGCCGCCCCTGTCTTGGCTGCGACGAGCGCTTGCGATACCTTGGCGAACAACGGCGAGATGTCGGCGGCGGAGCGACCTGAATTTTGGAGGGCGCGGCCAAGTATTACCACTTGGCCCGCCGTCGCTCCCGTGATGGTGGCGAGGTCATCCACGCGCCCGGCATAATCCATGACGGAGAGGAGCGGACGCGCCGCCGCCACGACGCCCGCGAACGCGCCTTTGACCACATGCAGCGCGCTGGACAGCGAGACTATCTCTTGGGTGGATTTGAGCGACGCCCCCGATATGCCCTCGACGGCGTCCGTGAATTGCCTGACGGACGGCACCGCGGCCCGGGCCGCGCCGGAGAGGGCGCGGACACGATTCGCAGCCAATTCGACGGCGTTGGTCTGCGAGGTGGCGGTAATGTTTATGTTAAAGTTGTTGTCCATTTTGTGTTGATTCGGGTGAAACGGAAAAGCACAGTGACGGCGTGAAAAACACACGGGAACCGACCGACCGCGATGAGCAGATAAAGGAGGGGGCGCGCAAGGTGCTCGAACTTTGGGCGTTAGTGGGCGTGTTCATCGTCGCGGTAGTGGTGTTCTATGGGATTATTTTCCCGTTTTTTAGTCATTTATAAATTTCCTCATCCCATTTGGCGGCGCCCTTCCACTCCTCGACGCGGCGCAATTTCCCTTTCGGGCCGCTTCTGTCCACCTCGTCACCCGTTTTCAAATAGGAGAAGTCGCTGCCATTGGATTGCTTTGGAGATAAGTCTTTGAACCCGCTTGGGATTGAGGATTCGATGTAATTTACCTTGTCTAACTTTGGCTCGATAAACCCAGTCGTGGTCTTGCGCAAGACTGGGGAGGAATACAGATAGGATTCGATTCCGGCGTCCCATTTCTCGAAAAACTTTAACACCAGCGAAGCGGCCGCGAGCAGCTGCGCCTCGTCAGCCAAGATGAGATTCCTGTCGTCTATGCTGGCCTGTTTTATCTTTTGAATGACTTCGGATACTGTCGCCTTGACCTCGGAAACATCTCCAAAAATGCGTTCCCATGCGGCGGTCTTTCCTCCGGCGTCCGCGATGCTCTTCTTGTAGGTTACGATGTCGGTGAAAGACGCTCCCCACTTGTCCTTGTCGGCGAACATGGGGTGCGCTTCCAGCGGCTTGGTTTCGGATACCATGCTGACGCTGTATTCCGGGGCGTCGTCGGGCGGTTTGGCTCCGGCATCGGTCTTGGTGGTGGCGGCGGCGAGCGTGACCACTATTTTCCCCAGCGCACCCTCGCCGCGCTCGACGCGGACGGCGGACACCGTGCCGGGGAAGCCGGGGATGGTGTTTCCGAGGAGGGGTTTTTGCGCGACGCAGGTCTGGTAGAGGCCAGTGATGGTGACGGAGACGGTGATGCCGTCGGGACGGGTCTCGACGGCGGCGTTGGGCTGGATGTGAAGCCCCAAATCGCCGAAGGCGATTAGGCGGCTCATTGGGCGGCTCCTTTCTCGCGGGCAAGCTCGTCGCGGCGGAAATAGTGCGGCGCGGCGAATACGGCGCCTTTGCGCTGGGCGGCGGCGGCGAGGAGCACAAATGCCGGCGCAATCGGCATGGTCAGGGCGGTGGTAAATGACATGGCGTATTCGTGCATCAGGAAGTCGGTGAGTTCGGCGACGAGGCCGAGGGCGGGGTCGGCGAGGAGGGTTTCTTCATGGGCGGAGGATTTGGCGGGGAGATAAGATGCAAACGCGGCGGTGACGTGGGCGCGAAGGGCGGCGGCGATATTGTCGCGCTCAAAGGCTTGGATGTAGGCGGTGCCCGCGCGTTCCCATTCGAGGGAAAGGGCGTGCGGGAAAGACTCCTGCAAGACCGTTGCAGCAGGTGTGGTGAGCACGGCCAATGCCGCGAAAATGGCGCAACGCGGCGCCGCCGCGTCTTCCCCGGCCAGCACGTCCCATGCTCCGCACTTGCCGAGCGCGACAATGTGAGCGGCAGCCACGTCGTGGAGGCACAGACCACAGACGGACACGGCGGCGGGTGCGAAGGCATGGATGACGGCGGTGGGGGTCACTGGTGTTTAGTGATTAGTGGTGGGGGGGGGCGCAGGTTTAGCCCTGTTCGCCGCTCCCGCCGGAACCGTAGCCGTCAGAGCTGTCTATCTCCGCGACGCTGGTGTAATCCACGTTGCCTTTGCGTTCGGCGGTGACGCTGTATTCTCCGTAACCATCGGCGGTGTAGTTTGTGCTCACCTCCGTGATTACGGCGGGAGCGGCTTCCAGCGTTATCACGTCTCCGGCTTTCGGCGGCGTGGTGCCGAGTTTGACCGTCATGGTGATGGTGTAGGTGACATCGGGCGTGTCGGAGACGACTTGCGACACGATGTTACCCACTTCGTCTGTGGCGGTGGCGTTGACGGGCGAGGAGGTTCGCTTTTGCATCGAGCGCAGGGTGCCGATGCTGAGTGTGGCGAGTCCCGCCGCTCCGTAGTGGAGGGTGAGGTCGCCGAATTGTTTGACGGTGGACATGGTTGTTTGTGTTTGTGGTTAGTTGTCAGTGGTTAGTTGTTAGTGGGTGGTGGTGGATTGCGCCGCGACGAGGTCGCGGTAATAGGCGGCGTAGTCGTCGGTTAGTTCGGGTGTGTTTTCGCCGGAGGTGTGGCGCGCCTCCAGTCTTTGGAGGCGGAACCACAGCGGCGAGTATTTGCCCGGGGAGGGCGGCGGGAGATTGCTCCCTGCGTATGCGGCGGCGCGGGCGCGGGCAAGGGCGTCGGCGGGCGGTTTCGGCGTGTCTGCGGAGGTCTTCGGTTCGTCGGCGAAACCTTCCAGTTCGCGAAGCGTTACCAAGCTGGCCTCAAATTCCGCGATAAGCGCGAGGACGTGAGGCGGTTTGTCGAGGTCGGGATACCTCTTTTTCAACCCCGCCACCTCAGCCGCCAGCAACCGAATAGCTTCGGCGGTTGGGGTATGATTTATGCGGTGACGGAAATAACCCAGATAATTACCCTGAGTTATTCCGGCGCCGACGCCGCGCGACGCATAAGCATCAAACCATTTGGAGGAGGCCGCGCTGTGGCGCCTGTGCCCGTGGTTGTAGATGCGCCTCGAAGCCACGTCCATGATGTCGCACCCTGCGTCAGTGACCTCGCCTTTTAGCGCGTCTTCCACTTCGGAGCGGGGCGCGAGCGAGCGCAGGTAGCGGTGCGGATTGATTGATTTTGCGGCGTCCCAAACCGCCGCCTTGTCCGGCGCTCCGGCGGCGGGGGCAAGCCCGTCGCGAAGCCTGTGAGCGTAATCAAATATGATACGCTCCGCTTGCGGATGTTTTGCCGCCGCGAGCGCGGGAATGTGTGCGTAGATTGCCTCTCGAAGCGGGCGCTTGGTCTCGCGCCAACGGGCGAATGCCTTGGGCGTGAGGCGCTGGCGCGCCGTGCGTTCGGCGGTGTCTATGGCGTTCTGCGCGACGAGGGCGTCCTCGACGGCGGTTTTGGCGGCATCCTCGGCGGATGTCGCTGGCGCGGATGTCGCGGGCGGCGCGGTAGCTGTGCCCGTGTTCGGCGTGTCCGCCGCGAGCATATCCACCGCAAGCGCGGCGGTGAGCAGGATGGTGATACTGAGTTTTGTCATGTGTGTTGTGGTTGGTTGTTCGGTGGCGGCGAATGCCGTCACGCGGAAATGAATTCGGAGTAGTCCCAGTTGGTGAGTGTGGTGGGGTGCGCGCCGTTGGTGGGGTCGAACCACCTCCTTACGAGCGCGCCCCCGAACAGGATTCGGTCCGGCGTCGTCAACGAGACGCGCCACGTCGCTTCGCGCCACGCCTCGGCATCGGCGGGGGAACCTTGCCAGCGCAAGAGATATTCCCATGTGTATTTTTGGCTCGTCGGGTCTGATGCGGGCGTGGAGTCGAGTGAGAACTCCCATGCGTCTATCCCCGACGCCGTGAACGTGTGCAGATGCTGGTATGTTGTCTCGCCGTCCGCGGAACGCCGGACGCGGTAGAACAGTGTGCGCCCGGCGTGACCACGTCCGATGAGTTCCGCCACTATGCGCGCCGTCGCGCCGAGGGTGGTGTCCTCGGCGAAACACCTGCGCTCGTAATAAGTCACCCACTGGGAGTCGCCGCCGCCTTCGCCGGATGGCGGCGGAATGTCCGGCGGCGCGCCCGCAGGGGCATACCGACACCAGCGGGGCGTGACGGGTTGCCAGACCTCTTCCATCCCGGCGGCGCTCACGCGCTGCCAGACGAAGCGCAGGGCGGCGTTGTCTTCGCGGATTTGCGGATTGAGCGGGGCGCAGGGGACGACGACGAGGACGCCGCCGATGGCGGAGACCGAAGTTGCGCGCTGTTCGTGGAGGCTCTTGGCGAAGTCCATTTCGCGCCATTTTCGCGCCTCGCCGTGGTCGGCATCGGCGGCGGCACCACCCAAATCGTCCGTGTAAAACACGCGCTCGGTGAGGCCAATGCGCCCGTGGGTGGACTGCTGGTTTCCGTATTGTGAGCCAAAAAAATAGCACAAAGCGTCCTGCGCCAGCCCTGTAAAATTATTGACCGACCCCTTTAACTCAAAATCGGTTTTCGAGCGGTCAAAAATTCCCAAAGGAAGCTCGAAAACAGCATAATGCGCGGCGGGAGCGACAGTATCGGAGTCGCCGCCCGTGCTCGCAATCGTGAGCGCGCCGCCTGCCGAGCGCGTGAGGGTGATGTTGTCCCCGGCGATAATGCTGGTGATGGCGCCGCCTTCGGCGGTGATGCCGCTTCCGCCGCCGCCGGATGCCGTTGCCGCAATGGTGAGCACGCCGTTCGCGCCCGGCGTGAGGGTGATGTTGTCCCCAGCCAACAGCTGGGTGATGACGGTGGATGAGTATTTGAGTGGCTTGGCGATGCCGGAGACGGTGGCGCCGTCCGCGACGGCGAGTGTGGCGCCGGATGAGATAGTAAGGCTGGCGCCGGAGGGGACGCTGGTGGCGCCCAGCAGTGTGGAGTCTTTGGCGAGGGTGGCGGCGGCGGCGCGGCGGGGAGCGAGAAACGGCACCGCGAGCAGGGCACCAGTGATAATGCGGGCGAGGAAGCTGCGGCGGGCGGGGGGTGGCTTTGGCGTGTGGTCGGGCATGGTCATGATGCGGTGGAAATGGCGGTGTAAGTGATGATGTAGCCGGAGGCGGGTGCGGGCGCGGCGAGCGAGACCGTGAAGCCGGTCGCGGTGATGGCGCGTAGCACAAAGGCGATGACGGGGGCGTCGCCGGATGGGGCGACGAGGCTGGCGGTGACGTTGGGCGCGGCGGCGAACGCCGCC
>JAITDF010000695.1 GCA_031282705.1 Opitutaceae bacterium
CAGACTTCCAAGTCTGCTTCGAAGCTCATGCCTGATTGCGGGTTCGCGGCCAGGCGTGAGTTTTTAAGCAGGTTTGGAAACCTGCGGTACGACGGAAATGCGTAACATCAGTTATTTAACTTATGTTACGCGGAAGCGGAGACAGCGCTTGACCTTTTCAGCCCCGGAGGAGCGCGGTGTTTCAGCCCCGGAGGGGCGTCAGCCTTTAGCCGTGGGTGACGAGCACAGCGAGGAACCCACGGAATCCATCAAGAAAAAAACGAGCCCCGAAGGGGCGGCAGCGAGGGAAGGGCGGGGAAAGGCGATGAGGCGAACGGCGCGCGCTGCCGCCCCTTCAGGGCTTGGGGTTTTAATCAACGTTTTCCGTGGGTTCCTCGCTGCGCTCGTCACCCACGGCTATGGGCTGCCGCCCCTTCGGGGCTGAGCACTGCCATAGCCGTCCCTTCGGGGCTGAAAAGGTCAATCGATGTCTCCGCTTCCGCGTCCCCTCGGTTACCGGCCGATGCGCGGGACGGGCGGATTTTTCCCCTCCGCCATCGGCATCTCCCGCTCGATGCGCTCGACGGTGGCGTTGACGGCGTTCACGTAGCAATTCTCCCCGTCGGGATAGGGCCGCGCGAGGAACCGGTAAACCCCCAGCAAATCGTTTTCCAGCCGCGGCTGGATCACGTTGCGCCAGAACCCCGGCGTCCCCCGCACCAAATCCTCCACCGTCGCAAACATGCGCCGCTCCGGCGGAATCCCCTCGAAGTTGTCCGACTCCTCGAATTCCTGGAAAAGCAACGGCAATGAGTCGAAATAGTTGGGCGCGGACATTTGCCCGAGACAATCCGCCGTCGCCACCGCGCACCCCAGGACGCCTTCAATCGGCTCTTGAAAACGAAACCGGATGCGCTCCGAAAACGTGGTCGCCGCCGTGCAACGGATCGCTTTCTGGACAAACTCCAGCTCCTTCTTCGTCACCCCCAGCGTCGGCAGATACGCGGCCGCCACCGCGCAACTGCGCTGCACATGCGTCTGCGTGTATTTGGCCCCCGTGCCCTTCACGTCGGAGCGCAGCTTCAAATACCCGGTGTCGTGCAGCAGCACCGCCGCCAGCCCCAGTTCAAACTGCCGGAACGTCAGCACGGGCTCCACGCCCGCCATATGCCGCCCTTCCATGATCTCGGCAAAACACACCATCACATGCACCGTGTGCTTGAAATCATGGTAGGGCGTGTCGTTCGCCGCATAATCCTTGTAGTTGCCGGAAAACATCGTCTCCACATCGCGAAAAACCTGTTTCGACAGCCCGGCCTTCCGCTTTCCAAACAAATGGGCATACACCGATTTCAGGACACGGCCGGAATCCAGAATATTTTTTTTGACAATATCTTGTGCCATTTGTCCTTTATATCATTTACGAACAAAACCACACGCTGGCGGAGACATGGACGGGCGGGACAGCCCCGTGCCGTCCCTCCGTTTGGAAGCGGACGGCACGGAGCGCATCCCCCCGGCAAATCCAATGTTGATTCATGTGTGACATTGGATGCATCAATTCCCAAATCATGCCAAGTCAAATGAATGGCAAAAGTATTTTACCGCGCATTTGCCTCCCGTGCATGAAAGGGCATTTTCACGACTCGCCCGGACGGGGTCGCACGGGAGAAACAGACTTGTAACTCCGCGTTATTTCAGTAACTTAATACCCGATCAACTCCATGCTCATCGGTTTGACAGGCAACATGGGCTGCGGGAAATCCACCGCGGCGCGTTTTTTTGAGGAATTCGGCTTTGCCCG
This sequence comes from Opitutaceae bacterium, assembly GCA_031282705.1. GTDB lineage: Bacteria > Verrucomicrobiota > Verrucomicrobiia > Opitutales > Opitutaceae > Termitidicoccus. The sequence goes on from JAITDF010000695.1 coordinate 1,784, forward strand.
CATCGACTCCGACGCGTTGGTGCGCGAACGCATCCTCACCGCGCCCGATGTCGAGGCCGAGGCGGCCCGCCGGTTCGGCCCCGGCGCCCTCGACCCCGCCGGGCGCATCGACCGCCCGGCGGTCGCGCGCATCATTTTTTCCGACGACGCCAGGCGGCTTGCCTGGGAGGATTTCGTCCTCCCCCGCCTCTACCTCCTCTGGCGGGAACTGCGGGAAGCCGCGCCCGCCGGCGCCCGCTGGGTGATCGAGGCGCCGCTCCTGCACGAAAAAGAACTCGAAAAAGAATTTGATTTCATCGTCTGCGTCGCCTCTTCTACCGCTCATCAGTATGCGCGGTTGAGAGAGCGAGGCTTTTCCCAGGCGCTCGCCGCGCAGCGAATATCCAGGCAATTTCCCTTGGCCAAAAAAATAGAGCTAGCCGACTTCGTGTTGTCCAATGACGGCGACACGGACTTCCTGCGCGACCAAGTCCGCCATCTGGCCGGCCTGCTCGAAAACCGCGCCCTTTAACCGCCCCGCCCGGCAAACCTCCCTCCCCCTCTCCTTTATCCTCCATCATGGCAGCACTCCTGCGCACACGAACCACCAAATCCAACAACGTCCTCGTTAATTTACTCATGGAAAGCCAAGCCACACACAACGGTGAGCCCGCCGCCCCAAGGAAAAAACGCGCCGTCAAGGCCCGCAAAACCGCGGAACCGGCGGCCCCCGCCATCGCGCCCCCGTCCGCTCCGGCCAAGAAAAACCGCGCCGCCAAGCCCCGCGCCAGAAAGCACGCCGGCGCCGACGCCACCGGCGAACTGCCCCTCGACGGCAATGCCGCGCCGGCCGCCTCCGTGCCGCCGCCCGCGCCCGAGCCCGCGCCGCTGCCGCCCGCGCCCGCTGACGCTCCGAAGCCCGCGCCCGCGGAAGAAACGCCCGCCGGCCGCCGCTCGCTTTTCCGCACCCGCCGCCAGCGCACGGCGGCGCACGCGCACGCCGCGCCGGAAACCGAAAGCGCGCACGCCGAAAGCGCGCACGCGCACGCGCACGAACCCGCCGGCCGGTCCGAAACCCCGCGCGACGACACCCCCGGCACTCCCGCCGCCGCCGCTGCCGCCGCTGCCGCCGGCGACGCCGGCGACGCCAGCGCGCCGGCCGGCCCGCCATCCGAAACCGGCGCGGCACCCGACGGCGGCGATGGCGGCGTCAGTGGCGATGCCGCCGGTGGCGACGGCGCCGGTGGCGGCGATGCCGCCGGCGGCACCACGCCCGCGCCCGATGCGCCGCCGGCGTCCGGGCACTCGGCGTCCGGGCCGGCGGCCTCCGGGGAACAAACGGCGGCCGGCGCGCCCCCGCCCCAAAACGGCAGCGGCCAGCAGCCCTACGAATCGTATTGGAAAAAAAAGAAACGCGAGAAATTCACCAAGAAACACGGCAAATGGCAGCCGCAAGGCGGCGGCCAGCCCAAGCACCCGACGCAGCCCCCGCCGCCCAACCTGCAACCCGCCAGCGGCGAACTCCCCCAGCCCGACCGCTTCGCCGACACCGCCGCGCTCGACGCCCTCGCCGCCGAAATCACCGCCGCCGGCGCCGAGCCCATTTACCTCGACCGGCTCTACGCGCTCACCCTCGCCGAACTGACCGCCTCCGCGCGCATCTTCGGCGCCGCGTTTGAAGGCGCGCCCAACCGCAAACAGCTCCTCGCCGCCGTCTTCAAGCACGCCGCCGAAAGCAAAATCCCCATCATCGACCGCGGCTGGCTCGACCTCACCGACCGCGGCCACGGCTTCATCGTCCACGCCAACGTCAACTACCGCCTGTATCCGGAAAACTCATACCTCCCCGCCAGCCTCGTCGCCCGCTACGGCCTCAAACGCGGCCACCAGATCGAAGCCCTCGTGCAGGCCCCCCGCGAAAACGAACGCTGCCCCGCCGTCATCCGCATCGACAAAGTCATGGACGGCGCCCCCGGCGACATCTCCAAGGTCACGCCCTTCGAGGAACTCACCCCCTACTACCCGCTCAAACGCATCCTCCTGGAGGCGCCCGGCGTGCACAAGGACGTCTCCATGCGCGCCGTGGACATCCTCACGCCCATCGGCTTCGGCCAGCGCGGCCTCATCGTCGCCCCGCCCCGCACCGGCAAGACCGTCATCCTCCAGAACCTCGCCAACTCCATCTCGGCCAATTTCCCCGGCGTCACGCTCATCATCCTCCTCATCGACGAACGCCCCGAGGAAGTCACCGACTTCCGCCGCCACACCAAGGGCGAAGTCGTCAGCTCCACCTTCGACGAGGCGCCGGAAAACCACGTCCACTGCGCCGAGATGGTCGGTGAAAAAGCCCGCCGCCTCGTCGAGGCCGGCCGGCACGTCGTCATCCTCCTCGACTCCATCACCCGCCTCGCCCGCGCCTACAACGCCCTCGCCTCCAACTCCGGCAAAATCATGTCCGGCGGCATGGAAGCCACCGCGCTGCAAAAACCGAAACGCTTCTTCGGCGCCGCGCGCAACATCGAGGGCGGCGGCTCGCTCACCATCATGGGCACCGCGCTCATCGACACCGGCAGCCGCATGGACGAAGTCATCTTCGAGGAGTTCAAAGGCACCGGCAACATGGAGCTGCACCTCGACCGCGGCCTCGTTGAAAAACGCATTTTCCCGGCCATCAACATCGACCGTTCCGGCACGCGCAAGGAGGAGCTGATTTACCACCCCGACGAGATGCAGCGCATCTACGGCCTGCGCCGCGCCATGCAAGGCATCCCGCCCATCGACGCGATGGAATCCTTCCTCAAGCGCCTCAAGCAAACCAAGACCAACGCCGAATTCCTGATCGGCCTGAACCGGTGAGGGGGGGCGTATTCAAAATGAAGTGAAGTCGCGCCCGCATGGCGCCAACCCCGATTTGCGTTCAAGCCGGGGCTGAAGAGAAACCCGGAATGGGTTAACCGATGTCACGCGGCTCTGACGTACCGCAGGTTTCCAAACCTGCTTCCGGGCCGGAGGCCCGCAAAAAGGCCCGCGACCAGGCGCGGGCTTTGAAGCAGACTTGGAAGTCTGCGCTACGTCAGGCAGCCGGCGGTGTTGTCGCCGCCGCCGGCGCATAGGGCGCATAGGGAAACTCACCAACTGATGGGACGCAGACGGCAGATTTTGGTAGGGCGGTCTCGCCGAGACCGCCGCCGTTTGCCTCGTGGTGCTCGCGGCCGTCTCGGCGAGACCGCCCTACCAAAACAGGCCGACGCGTAACATCAGCTGCGTAACATCAGCGATAAAGAGAAAGAGGGAAGAGGAAAGAGAACGAAAAACGAGAATGAGGAAGGATTGCGGCGGAATGACCGGGGTTGCGCGGCTCCGCCGTCCCGCAGGCTTCCGAGGCTGCTCCGGCGGGCGGTGTCAGGCGGCGGGGGTGACGCCCTTCTTGAGGAGGATGTTGCCGTATTTGGCGGTCTCGCCGGTCATCACGACGGCAAAGGCGGAGCGGGTGCGTTCGTAGAAGGCGAAGCGGTCGATGCGCGTGATGGCGGGCGCGGCGGGCGCGTGTTTGCGGATGGGCGCGAGGCAGGCGGCCTCGACGGCGGGGTCGAGCGAGTCGCCGGGAACGGCGGCCATCATCACGAGCGGGTCGGGCACGTAGGTGTCGATTTCGAAAAGCGGCAGGATGGCGTCGAGGAGCGCGGGGATGCGCAGGCCGTCGGCGCGGAGCACGCGGGCGTTGAAGCTCTCGCCGGGGAAATGCGCGTCGGCGAGGACGATTTCGTCGCCGTGGCCCATGCGGGCGAGCACGGCAAGCAGTTTGGGGCTGATGAGCGGTGAGATGCCTTTGAGCATGGCGGTTTTCTTTTGCGGGTTGCAGTGGTGGAATCCACCGCCGATGGGGACGCGGATTTCTGAAAAGCACAAAGCGAAAATTTCGAGGAAAGCAGGGCAAGCGTCCCGCCTGCCACTCCGGGCCGGGCGACTTCAGCCGCCCGGGAGGGAAAGGACGGGAAAGGCAAGCGGGACGCCTGCCCTGCTTCGTTTTTTGCATCGTCAACCCATCCCGGATGCGGGCATTTTCAAGGCATTCGCCATGATTCAATCCCGCACACAGATCACCGTCCGCTACGCCGAGACCGACATGATGGGCATCGTTTACCACGGCAGCTACCTGCCCTGGTTCGAGATCGGACGCACCACGTTGCTCAAGGAGCAGGGCATCGTTTACCGCCAGCTTGAGGCCGAAGGCTATCGTCTGCCCGTCATCGAGGTCGCCATCAAATACCACCGTCCCGCGTTTTATGATGACACGGTGACGGTCGTGACCACGCTGCGCGAAAAACCCGGCCTGCGCATTCGTCTCGAATACGAGATTTACAACGGCGGGGAGCTTCTCGTCACGGCGCACACCGGGCACGCTTTTATAGACAAACAAGGCCGCCCCGTGCGCCCGCCGCCGGTGTTCACGAAACGGATG
>JAITDF010000728.1 GCA_031282705.1 Opitutaceae bacterium
ATCGGCGGAATCGTCATCGACGGCACCATGGTGCAGGGCGACCTCGACATCGGCACCGGCGTCGAAATCTATCTCAAAATGGACGAGGACCGCAGCCTCTTCCTCAGCGTCGTCATCCCCGACGTCGATGTCCGCATCATGGACCGCCCCCTCTCCCTCGAAATGGTTGAAATCGACCCCGCGAAACTGCGGGAAAAATACCACGCCTGGCTGAAACGCCCCGCGGAGGCAATCGACGCCCTGAAAAACTGCGAGGCGGACGCAAACGACCCCGGACTGGCCGCCCTCATGGACGAAGCCGCCAACTGGGAATCCTCCGAAACGCACCGCGAAATCGAAACCAGACTCGACGCCGCGACCGGCAAAGGCGAAGGCTGGACGGTCGCCGCGGCCCAGGCGGACCAGTTGATCCGCGAATTCATGGGCAAAGTCTATGAACTGGAGGACCACGCCGAACTCCCCAAGGCAATCAAACAGATGGAGGCGGCAATCGCCGATGCGGAAAAAGGCCTCATGGCCGTCGGCGCGAGACTGCCAACCGAGATGAGGGTCAAATTCCAGCAGGCCATCGAGCAGGCCGGCGATTTGCTGGAATCGGCCAAAAAAAGGGCCAGGCAAGGTTACACCAAGGCCAAAGAGGCGGGCGTCCTCGACGACATCGTAAAGATAAAAAGACTCGTTTACGGCGTTCACTTTGTCGTGAGGGCGCCGGAGAGATTCAAATACCTGTGCGGCTTGAAGCACAAAGCGACGAACCCGATCGCCTACATGGCACTCATGCAGGCCGGCATGGCCGCGCTTCAAGCCGATGAGCTGCTGAAACTCGCTGCCATCAACGGCCAGATGATGCTGCTCCTGCCGGGAAGCGATCTCCCCGACATCAGCGGCCACGTCCTCTGACGCCGCAAAACCCGCCCCGCCATGAATCCCGCCTCTCCAGACGCAAACGCGGCCGCGCCCGCCCTGCCCGGCCAGACCGAACTCCTGCGGTTCGTTGACCGGGTGGCGCTGGCCCGCGCGAGCGCGCTGGCCCGCACGGGCAGGCTCATGGACGCCGGCCATCTCCTCTTCGAAGACGCGACGCTGCCGGGCCGTTCGCCCGAGGCGTGCGACCTGCTGGCCAGAATCTACTTCCGGCTGGGCCACTGCGACGCCGCGCATGTGTGGTGGAAAAAAGCCTGCCGGCTGTCGAAGGGCGCCGAGCCCTACCGCTCGACGTTCGCGGTCTTTCAGGATTACGCCAGATGGCGGAAACACCGGCGCCGCGCGCTCGCCCGCGCGCTCGCCTGGCGCAGGGTGCGCCGCGTCTCGCGGTCGCTCTCCTCGCGCCTGACGGACGGCCTCGCGCCGTATCTTAAACGAAAAATAACGGCACTGTTATGCAGACAAAAAAACACACAACCTCCCCCGCCGCCGCCCGCCCCCCCCACTCCCGCCCCGACGGAAGGGCGGGAGGAGCAGCAGCCGCCGCCGCCACCCGCGCCGCCGACGACGACGCCGCCGCCGCCCGCGCCGCCGACGACGCCGCCGCCGGGGGAGACGCCCGCGCCCCCGCCGTCATCGACCTGACCGCCTCCACCCCCGGCCTGCCCGCCGCCGGCGGCGAACACGCCTGGGCCGCGCAAAACTTCCTGCCCCTCCAGCGCGAACTCGCCGCCTGGCTCCGCGCCGGCGACTTCCCGGCGGGCGCGGCGGGGCTCCCATGCCTGTTCCCGCGCGGCGGCCTGGCCCCCGGCAAAACCGCCGCCTGCGACACCGGCGACGCCCCCCTCTGGTTCATCGGCGACCTGCACGGCGATTTCCTCGCCCTCCTCCTCGCCCTCGACCTCGCGCACACCCACGACCACTCGCTCCCCGCGCACCGCGGCGGCCTGCCCGCCGGCGCCCCCACAAACCTCTTCTTCCTCGGCGATTTCGTTGACGAAGGCCCCCATTCCGCCGAAATCATGGCCTGGCTGCTCGCCTCCTGCACGGGCCGGACCTTCGGCGGACGGCGCTTCTCCATCATGGCCCTCCTCGGCAATCACGACGAAGGACTCGCCTACGACGAAGCCCTCCGCGGCTTCTGGGCCTCCATCTCCCCCGCCAACTTCTTCGCGCAACTCAACGACTCCCCCCGCCCCGCCCTCGCCACCGCCTTTGGCCGCGCCATCTGCGCCTTCTTCCGCGAACTCCCCCGCATGGCGCTCCTCGACAACCGCATCCTCGCCGTCCACGGCGGCGTCCCCGACCCCGCGCTCACCGCGAAAATCCGCACCCCCGCCGACCTCGCCTCGCACGCCGTGCTCACCGATTACATCTGGGGCCGCCTCCGCGAAGACCTCCCCTGCGGCATCCCCGGCCAGCGCGCGCGCAGCGGCGTCTCCGTCGGCTGGCAGGAATTCGACCGCTTCATCGAAACCTTCGCGCGCCTCACCGGCGCCGACCCCCGCCTCCTCCTCCGCGGGCACGACCACAAACCCCGCAATTTCAAATGGTTTGAGCACTACCAAAACTGCCGCGTCCTCACCCTGAACAACTTCACCGTCAACGAACGCGGCCCCAAAGGCGGCGTGCGCCACCGCCCCGTCACCCTCGCCCGCGCCGCCCGCCCCAAAACCGACCCCCTCGACATCCGCATCTTCCAACTCACCCTCCCCCCCGCCCTCATCGAACACTGCCACCGCCTCCCCTCCATCCTCGAAAACACCACGCCATGAACCTCAGCCACACCCTCCGCTTCGCCACCCACCGCGCCGAAGCCGAAGCCGCCGCGCTCCGCTCCACCGCCCCCGCCGTCGAACACCTCTTCCTCGGCCTGCTCAAACTCGCCGAAATCACCTCCGACGACTTCGCCCCCGGCTCCCGCCACCGCGAACAAAACGACGCCGACATCGCCAGACTCAAAACCCTCCTCGACACCGCCGGCATCCCCACCAAACCCGTGCGCGACCTCCT
>JAITDF010000055.1 GCA_031282705.1 Opitutaceae bacterium
TCCCCCCCCGCATGAGCCCCCCTTTCCCTCGCGAAAGCCCCCAGCAACCCACCACAAGCGAACGAAAAGCGAACGACAACCCAAGCGGACGACATGAAAACATTGAAAAGCTCCCGCGAAGGCTTTGGGGCCGTAGGGCAAGCGTCCCGCTTGCCTGACGGGAGCAGGATGCTCCCGCCACTTTGGGGCGGCGCGCTTTGCGCGCCGCCAGGCAAGCGGGACGCTCGCCCTGCACTCCAATCAGGCAAGCGGGACGCTCGCCCGACTTCCCAAAAGCCTCCGCGCGAGTTTTTCAAAGCACCCTGAAGCTGTTCCGCGAAACCATCAGTCAACGGTCAACCGGAAAAACCCTTTTCCCGACACAATTCGCACCACATCCTCCCGCGTTCGTCCCCGCCTTTATCATGAAAACCCGGCGCCTCACCGCCCTCCTCGCCGCCGCCGGCCCCTCCGCCGCCGGCCCGGACGCCGGGGCGGCCGAATGCACCCTTGCCGGCGTCTGGCAGCTCAGCCTCGACCCCGCCACCACGCCCGGCACCCTGGCCTACCCCGACACCATCCATCTCCCCGGCACCCTCGAAGAGGCCGGCAAAGGGCAACCCGCCGCCCCCAACACCATCGAGCTCAACCGCCGCTTCATCCACAACGGCACCGCCTGGTATCAACGCACCATCACCATCCCCGGACACTGGCGCGGCAAACGCATCGAACTCCTCCTCGAACGCACCCGCTTCACCGAAGTCCACCTCGACGGACGGCGCATCGCCGCCGGCAACTCCCTCAGCACGCCCCACCGCGCCACCCTCCCCGACAACGCCGCCCCCGGCGACCATCGCCTCACCATCGCGGTCAACAACGACCCCAAAAACTACCCCATGAATTTCAGCCACGTCTGGTCAGACCGCATTCAGACGAACTGGAACGGCATCCTCGGCGACATCAAACTCATCGCCCGCGACCCCGTCTCCATCACCGAAACCCAACTCCACCCGGACCTCAAAAACCGCACCCTCAAAATCCAGCTCGCCTTCGCCAACGCCACCCCCGCCGCCGCCGCCGTCACCCTCTCCACTCAAATCAACCGCCTCGGCCCCGCCTCCCACGCCCTCGTCATCCCCCCCGGACGGACCACCCGCGCGCTCACCATTCCGCTCCCCGAAGACCTCCCGCTTTGGGACGAGTTTTCCCCCGCCCTTCACGAACTCCAAATCCAACTGGCGGACTCCTCCGCCCCGCCGCAAACAATCCGGTTCGGCCTCCGCGAATTTTCCCGGCAAAACAAAAAGTTCGTCATCAACGGCACCCCCGCCTTCCTCCGCGGACGCCTCGACAGCGGCCTCTTCCCCCTCACCGGCTACGCCTCCATGAACGAAGCCGACTGGCTCCGGCGCCTCTCCACCGCCCAATCCTACGGCATCAATTACATCCGCTTCCATTCCTGGTGCCCCCCCGAGGCCGCCTTCGCCGCCGCCGACAAACTCGGCCTCTACCTCCAGCCCGAACTCCCCGCCTGGAGCCGCTTCGACAGCCCCGGCCTCCCCGAATACCTCCAGTCCGAGGCCCTCGCCATCCTCCGCGAATTTGGCAACCACCCCTCCTTCGTCATGCTCACCCTCGGCAACGAACTCACCGGCGACAACGCCGGGCGCCGCCGGCTCGTCCAGCAGCTCAAGGACCTCGATCCCCGCCGCCTCTACGCCCAGGGCTCCAACAATGCCTTCGACACCCTTTCCGAGCCCAACGACAACGACGACTTCTGGGCCGCCTCCGCCACCTTCCGCGAAGGCGGCCGCGTTGTCCTCAACATCGAGCTCCTCCGCGGCTCCATGCTCTACTCCCACCTCGGCCACCTCAACAACCAATACCCCTGCGCCACCACCCACGACTACACCCGCTCCACCGCCCGCTCCCCCGTCCCCCTCATCTCCCACGAAACCGGCCAATACCTCATCTACCCCGACTTCACCGACATCCCCAAATACACCGGCATCCTCGACCCCAACCCCATGCGCCACCACCGGCGCCTCCTCGAAAAATCCGGCATGGCCGCCCTCGCCGAAAAATTCCACCACGCCTCCGGCAGACTCGCCGCCCTCTGCTACAAGGAGGACATCGAATCCGTCCTCCGCACCCCAGGCATCGGCGGTTTCGCCCTCCTCGACCTTCAGGATTACACCGGGCAGGGCAGCGCCAGCGTCGGCCTCTGCAACCCCTTCATGGAACCCAAAAAGTTCCTCGCCCCGGAGCAGTTCCGCGCCCACAACGCCCCCGTCACGCCGCTGCTCCTGCTCCCGAAGCGCACCCTCGCCGCCGGCGAACCGCTCGCCGCCACCCTCAAAATCGCCCACTACCACAACCGGCCCCTCTCCACCCGCCCCCTCCTCACGCTTGCCGGCGCGGGCGGCGAAATCCTCCATCAACAAAAACTCCCGCCCGTCCGCGGGCTCCCGCCGGGCGCCCTCCACACCATCGCCGAAAACATCTCCATCCCCCTCTCCGGCATCGCCGCGCCCGCCCGGCTCACACTCCGCGTCCAGCTCGAAAACACACCCTGGCGCAACGAATACGACCTCTGGCTCTACCCCGAAAAAACCGCCTTCCGCATCCCCAAAAACATCGAACTCACCGAACGCCTCGACCCCGCCGCCCTCAGGCGCCTCCGCAACGGCGCCACCCTCCTCGTCCTCCCGCGCCTCCACGAGCTGGCCCAAAGCATCGAAGGCCAGTTCATCGCCAACTTCTGGACCGTCGCCTTCTTCAAATCCTACGACGGCCCCGGCACCCTCGGCCTCCTCCTCGACCCCGCCCACCCGCTCTTCAAACACTTCCCCACCGAGTCCCACAGCAACTGGCAATGGTTTCCCATGACCCGCCACGGGCGCCCCATGATTCTCGACCGCCTGCCGCCGCGCCTCCGCCCCCTCATCCAGGTCATCGACAACTTTGAAACCAGCCGCAAACTCGGCCTCCTCTTTGAAGCCCGCTGCGGCAGGGGCCGCCTGATTTTCACCTCCATCAATTTCCTCAGCCACCTCGACAAACCCGAGGTCCGCCAGCTCCTCTTCTCCATCCTCCGCTACATCGAGTCCCCCGATTTCGCCCCCGAGGTCGAGGTCGCCGAGGCGCAACTCCAGGACCTCTTCCGCCAGCCCGCCGCCGCCCCCGATTACGAATCCGCCCAGCGCCCCGGCCTGAACGGTTGAATGCAATCAATCCCCCGCCATGAACCAATCCCCCGCCATGAAAACACCCGGCCATTCCTGCATCCGCACCGCCGCCGCCGCCGCGATTCTGCTTTCGCTTTTTGCCTCCGGCCTGCCGCCTTTCATCCACGCCGTTCACGCGGCGGAGGACACCCTCTGGTATCAACAACCCGCCGGCGGCTGGCACGAGGCGCTGCCGCTCGGCAACGGCCGCCTTGGCGCCATGGTTTACGGCGGCCCGGACAACGACTGCCTCCAGCTCAACGAAGAAACCATCTGGTCCTTCCCCGCCGTCCCCGTTGAAAAATTCAACCGCGCCGGCGCCCATGCCCATCTGCCCGAAGTCCGCCGCCTCCTTTTTTCCGGACAACAAATCGAGGCCGAAAAACTCGTCGCCCGCGAATTTCTCGGCGAGCGCCCCGACGGTTGCTACCAGCCGCTCGCCGACCTCCTCGTCACCCAAACGCACGCCGGCGCGCCGGCCGCGCCACCGCGAGAAAACGCCGCCGCGCAGCCGCTGTTTCACGAAAGCATGACGGGCGAAACCCTCGAAAGCGCCGCCAACGCCGCCGTCGCCGCCAACGCCGCCGCCGCTCCCGCCGCCGCTCCCGCCGCCGCCGGCATGTCCGGCAAACTGCCGCCGCACATCGAAAATTACCGCCGCGAACTCGACCTCGCCACCGCCACCGTCACCGTCAGCTATCGCGTCAACGGCATCAACTACACGCGCCGGACTTATATCTCCGCGCCGCACCAGGTCATCGTCCATCGCATCACGGCCGACAGGCCCGCCAGCATCAGCATCGACGCCACGCTCAGCCGCGCCGAAGCCGCCGGCCCCGCGCGCATCGTCAACGACCGCACCCTGGAGCTTCGCGGCCGGCCCGACCTGGGCAAGCCCACCGCCGGCCCGGAGTTCGTCGCGCGGCTTTATATTGTCAATGAAAACGGCGCCCTGGCGCGCGAGGACGCCCCGGCGCTCCGGGTGCGAAACGCCGACGCGGTCACGCTCCTTGTCGCCGCGGCCGGCGCCCACAACCACGCCGACCCCGGCGCCGCCGTCGCGCGGCGCGCGGCCGCCGCCGCGCAAACCGCCCCGGCGCAACTTTACCAGGCGCACCTCGACGACTACCGCCCGCTCTATCAACGCGCCACGCTCGAACTCCCCGCGCACCCCGCGCTTTCCGGCCTCCCCACCGACCGGCGGCTGGACATGGCCAGGGAGCCCGGCCAGGCCTTCGACGAATCCCTCCTCGCGCTGTTCTTCAACTACGGGCGTTATCTGCTGATCAGCTCCTCGCGCGAAGGCACGCTCCCCGCCACGCTCCAGGGCATCTGGAACCCGCACATCCGCCCGCCGTGGTTCTCCGGCTGGCACTTTGACATCAACACCTCGATGAACTACTGGCCCGCCGCGCCGGCCGGCCTCCCGGAACTCAACATGCCGTTGTTCGACCTCATCGACCGCCTCCGCGCCGCCGGACGCGTCACCGCGCGCCAGGTTTACAACGCCCGCGGCTTCGTGTTTTCGCACCGCACCAACCTCGCCGGCTTCACCGCGCCCGTCAAAGGCCTCACCACCTGGCCCGTTGCCGCCGCATGGCTCTGCCAGCACCTCTATGAACACTACCGCTTCACCCTCGACCGCGATTTTCTCGCCCGGCGCGCCTATCCGCTCATGAGCGAGGCCGCCGTCTTTTTCCTCGACCACCTGACTCCCGATCCTGACACCGGCCTCCTCGTTTCCGGCCCCTCCATCTCGCCCGAAAACTCCTTCCTCATCCCCGCCGGCAAACGCCCGCACCAGCTCACCATGGGGCCGTCGATGGACCGGCAGATCATCGCCGAACTTTTTGACAACACCCTCGCCGCCGCCCGCGAACTCGGCATCGACGACGACACCACGCGCGCCCTCGCCGCCGCCCGGCCCAAACTCGCGCCCGTGCAAATCGCCGCCGACGGGCGCATCATGGAATGGCGCGCGGAACTCGTCGAATACGAGCCCGCGCACCGCCACATGTCGCACCTCTACGCCCTTTATCCCGGCTGGCAGATCACGCCGCGCCGGACGCCCGCGCTCGCCGCCGCCGCCCAAAAAAGCATCGCCGCCCGGCTCGCCGTCCGCGGCGGGGCCGGAAACATCAGCAACAGCGGCAGCACCGGCTGGAGCCTCGCCTGGAACGCCTGCCTCCATGCGCGCCTCCTCGATTCCGCCGCCGCGCACGACGCGCTCGCCGGCATGATCCGGCGCGTCACCTGGCCGAATCTCATGGACACGCACCCCGCGAAAGGGCTGCCCCGCGGCGTGTTTCAAATCGACGGCAACCTCGGCGCCCCCGCCGCGATCATCGAGCTGCTCCTGCAAAGCCACGAGGGCGAAATCGCCCTCCTGCCCGCGCTGCCCGCCGGGTGGGGCGAGGGCGCCTTCACCGGCCTGCGCGCGCGCGGCGGCTTTGCGGTCGATGCGCGTTGGCGCGCCGGCCGCATCGCCGCCGCGCGCATCGCCGCCACCGTGCCCGGCCCGTGCACCGTGCGCACGACCGCCCCGGTGTCCGTCTTCAAAGGCGCGTCGCTCATCGCCAAAAGCAGCCCGGACGCCGGCGGCGCGACGCAGCTTGTCCGCTTCGCCGCCTCCCCCGGCGAAACCTACCGCCTGCAAACCGGCGCGCAATGACATGACCCTGCTGGCAACAACCATTTCCCGGCGCGCCCGCGTCCCGCAACAGTGTCCGCGCGCCTGCTTTTATGGTGATAAAAACCGAACCATTATTTTGAACAGAAGGAAACGAAGACAACGAAGATGAAAACAAAGAAGACATATGAAATGAAAGGTTTTCTTTGTTTCCCTCGTTTTCTTCTGTTCAATAAAATCGAACCAATAAATTCAACCGCGAAGGACGCGAAGGACGCGAAGAACAGAAAGAATGAAACTGAAAAAACAACGACCTTCAGGATTTCCCTCCTTCGCGCCCTTCGCGTCCTTCGCGGTTATAAAAACCAGCCATTATTTTGAACCGCGAAAAACGCCAAAACACGCGAAAGCGACCCCTTCCTTTTCGCGACATTTCGCGTTTTTCGCGGTTTAAATAAAACCAACCATTATTTTGAACAGAAGGAAACGAAGGCAACGAAGATAAAGACGAAGAAGACCCATGAGACGAAAGGCTTTCTTCGTCCCCTTCGTTTTCTTCTGTTTAATAAAAACCAGCCATTAAAATGACCGCCAATCCTCGCCAATGAAAAGATCGCTAATAAACACTAATAAAACAGCCGCGCAAACAGAATCCTCATCACTCTTCTTATTAGTGTTTATTAGTGTCCGGCAATTAGTGGGAATTAGTGGTTGATAAAAACGAACCAACCGCGAAATTTCCAGTCGGTATTTTTTATTAAACAAATTATCCAGCTTTCCTGTTTTGATATTTCGCGTCCTTTCGCGCCTTTTCGCGGTTGAAAACTGATTTTTATAGATTCCCATAAAACCATCCCGCCCGTCATTATTTCTCCATCCATGAAACATCCCCTCGCCATTATCATTGGTTTCGCGCTGCTGGCCGCGCCCGCGCCGGGCCGGGACGGCATCCGAAACGGCCTTCAAAACGATCTTTATACCGTCACCGGCAGACCGGACCTCACGGTCGTCATCGAGACGGCCGGCGTCCCCGCGCAGACGCTCACGCCCGAGTTCACCGTGATGCATAGTCCGGGGAACCCGTTGCTTGATGAAAACCACGCCAACTACCTGCTCGCGCCGCGCACCTCCATGCTTTGGCGCGCGTATGAGGAAAGCGCGGAATCCCTCAACGCCAGGCTCAACTCCCCCGCTGTCCGGGCGGACCTTGCGCATCCGGTGACGGTGAGCGGCTCGGGTGACAAACGCGTCTGGACGTGGCATGCCGGCGCCTCCAAACCCGCGGTCAGATTGAGGGTCGCCGGGCGCTACGCCCGCGGCACGCTGGATCCCTTTCTCGCCGGCGAACGCCATGTCCTCAAGGCGGCGGGCGCCAGGGTTTCCGACGGGAAAATCGAATGGGTGTTCGACGACCATCCCGCGCGCCCCTTCACGCTGGTCGCGGGGCTTGAGCTGCCGCCGGGGGACGCCGACCCGCGGATCACCCTCCGTTTCAAGGCGCGCAAGGCCGGCTATTTTGCGGCGGCGTTCACCGGCGCCCCGGTGCTGCCGGTCGCGCAGGCCGTGCGCGTGGAGCAGGAGACCGCCGCGTCCGGATTCCGCCTTTTTAATCATATGGTCGGCGAAGGCACGCTCCACCTGCCCCACGTCTATCTCAGCTCGAAAGGCGGCTGGACATCCGCGCTGGCGCTCGACCGGGCCAACATGCCGTTCTCCGATCCCGCCACGGGGCGCCCCCGGGTCCCCTACCGCGGCGACGCCTACTGCGGCGCGATGCTCCGCAAGGACTACGAAAACGGCGTGTTCCAGCCCGTGATTTTCGCGCCGCTCATGGGCGGGACGGACTCCAGGATGAAACCGGGCGACGCGCGCGCCGCCACCGTGCACTACGTCCTGCGGGCCGGCGACTGGAAGGGCGTTTACCGCCGGGTCGCCCGCCGTCTTTTTGACAACACCGACCCGCGCGACAACACCGGCACCGGCTCGCTCAACCGCACGCTTGAGCGCATCGTGGACTTCCTCGCCGACCGCAACGGCCAGAATTACGCGATGTGGCACGACGAGCAGAAATACTACGACTACGCCAACGACCTCCCCGGCTCCTTCAAACCGTTCTCGCCGCTCTTCGGGCTCGCGCTCGCGATCGCGCTTGACGACGAGGGCTTTTATCGCGCGCGCGTGCGCCCGCAGGTCGAGTTCGCGCTCTCCCGCAACACCAATTATTTCGCGCCCTACGACATCGAGAAGGACACGGCCATGATCTCGGTCGTCAACCGCCGGCTCGGCACGCCGTATCCGGGCTACGTGCAGCTCGTCTCGCTGCACGGCATGTATCAAAACCGCAACCACGCCCTGCTGCATCACGCCCTTGAAAAAGGCGCGGCGCGCGCGTCGTTCCCGGAGCTGCTGGCAAAATATTCCCTCACGCATGCGCCCGCGGATCTCGACGCCGCGCTCCGCGCCGCCAGGGCCGGCCTCGCCGCCGACCCTTCCGGCGCGCGCAATCATTTCATGGACTGGCTCGACATCTGGGAGGCAGGCGGCGCGACCCCGCGCGACCGCGACCCCGCGTTTCTCAACGCCGCCGTCGAACGCATCTACGGCAAAGTCATTTCCACCTTCACCCTCGCGCCCGCCGTGCCCGACGCGGACGTGACCTTCGACGCGGGCGGTTTCGCCCCCGTGCACGCCCACTCCGTGGGGCGCCACATCCGGTGGGGATTTCCCAAGCCGCGCGGCTACCCGGCGCCCGAGCAAACCGCGCCGGCGTGGCGCGGCGCGCTCAACGGCTTGCAGGGCCTCGGCCCGTATCGCGCCGAGTTCTGGATGGACAATCACGCGCACCTGATGCGCATCGGCGCCCTGGCCGGCGACGATTTTCTCCGCGCCATCGCGCGCTGGGGCATGGTCGGACGCTTCGCGCACTACCCCGGCGACAACCGCTCGGCGGTCTCGCTGCTGCTGGAGCGCCCCGGCCTCGCGGAGAATCCGCTCTGGAAAATGACGCACGCCACCTTCAACCCCGGCCATGCCTGGGAGTTCGGCGCCGCCGTGTTTGATTTTCTTGTCGCCGATGTTTCTGCCCGTTCGCGGGCGGCCATCGACTTCCCCTCGCGCTCCATGCACGGCGCGCAATTCCGGGTGCGCCTCCACGGCGACCGGCCCGGCAGGTTTTATGATGAAACCGGCGTCCGGCTCTGGATGCCCAGGGAGCTCGCCGTCGCGAGCAGCCCGCACATCGACTACATTTCGGGTTACGGAAACGGGAAACTCTACTTCGCCTTCGTCAACCAGGCCGCGGCCGCGCAGGAGGTGACGGTCTCCATCAACCCCGCCCATGCCGGTGTGCGCCCGCCGCGCGCCGCCACGCTGTGGATCAACAACGAGCGGCGCCCGGACGCGGTGACGGTCTCGGACAACCGGCTCCGCCTCACCATCCCCGCCCGCGGCATCGTCGCGTGCGCGATTCCGGGCGCGGTCATCCGGCGCGGCCTGCACGAAAAAATGTTCGCGCCCGACGCCCCCGTGCTCGATGCGGCCAGTCTGCGGCGCGACACGCTCAAAACCGGCGTCACCCCGGACGCCGCCGTGACCGGCATGCTGCTTTCGCTCGGGAAGGGGCTCACGCACGCCTACATCTATGCGGACGCGCAGGCGGCGGACACGCAATCCGCGCGGCTTCGCCACCGCCAGGGCGCGGATTCCGCGTGGCGGGAAAAAACCGACGCGATTTTCCCCTATGAGTTTTCGGAGGACTTCGTCGAGGGCGCGGGCGATTTTGAATACAGCTGCACGCTCATCAACAGGCAGGGGGACGAATACAGCACGCCGGTGCTCAGGCTGGGCGCCGGCCCCGGCTCCGCCGCGCCGCGCGCGCAGCCGCCCGCCGTCGCGAAAACCCCCGCCCCGGAGCCAAAGCCCGGCCCGCGCAACCTGACCGCCGTCGCGCAACCCGGCGGGAGCGTGCGTCTCTCGTGGGACGCGGTTGACGGCGCGACCGGCTACATCATCAAGCGCACGGATGTCGCGGCCGGCCCGTATTTCGGCCCGTTTGATATTATTGCGCGGGACATCCGCGGCACCGCCTGGACCGACACCGGCGGTTATCACCTGGGCGTCACGCAGCACTACACCGTGTCGGCCGTGCTCGCCGCCGGCGAAGAAAGCGCCGGCTCCGCGGAAGCCGTCGCGATTCCGCGCAAAGGCGCGGCCCCCCGCCGGGACGCCCGGCCCGCCCCCGCCGCCGCGCATCACTGGCGGCGCACGCAGGACTTCACCGATTATATGAAGGAAGTGACCAATCCCGCCAAAACCTGCGATTTCGGAAAATCACCCGAGACCGGCCTCTATTTCCCCTATTCATCGCCCTACGGACGCCGCATCGGCTACGGATTGGTCCCGCTGGGAAACAAGGATTTCACCGACGGCATATCCCCCGCGGAGGCCGCCGGCCGGCTCGGCTCGGCGCTCGATGCCGTCGCGGCCGCGCTGGGCGCATACATACCGGCGCATTATCCCGGAAAAACATTCGAAAGCCTCCCGGCGGATTTGCAGGAAGTGCTCGTTGATCATGGTTTCACCGAGGGAGTCGAAGCCATTCCGGCGACGCTCGTCGCCGCCGTTTACGCACCCGACGCATGGGACCGGATCGCGCACGACATGGTGTATGTGCGTGTCCATGAAGGCCTCTTGCAGCCCCTGAAAAACAAGGCGTTCAGGGCGCGCTGGCTGGCCCCCAAGGGCTATTGAACCAGCATGACAAACGGAGAAACAATGACGGATAAAAGCTCCATCTTTCTTCTTTCCTCTTTATCTTTATCTTTCTCTTTCGTCAGGAACGGACAGAGGGAAAGAGAAAGAGGAAAGATAAAGAATAAAGAGCCATGCCGGGCTTCGCAAAAGCCCCTTCCGGGCCGGAGGCCCGCAAGGAGCCCAAACCCGGAAACGAGCCAGCAACCAGGCGTGAGGTTTGAAGCAGACTTGGAAGTCTGCGGTACGTCAGACTCCGGCGCGGGAGCGCCAACGTATCGCAGGCTGGCAGATTGCCGCTCCGCTCGGAACCAAACCTGCTTCCGGGCCGGAGGCCCGCAACCCTGCATGATCGCCGGGGTCAACGGTTGACCGAAATTTAATTTGTCCATGCCCACGCCATTGTTCATCATCCCCTTCCGGCTGGTTTTCCAGGCCATGCAACTTGGCCGGCCAGCCATCCCTCCAACCCAGATGCCCGCCATGATTAATCAACCTCCCGCCGCGCGCCTGCACGGTGTTTTTCGCCCAGTCTCCCGGCAATGGCTTGCATATATTAAGGGCACTTTGAAAAATCATGTT
>JAITDF010000091.1 GCA_031282705.1 Opitutaceae bacterium
CGGAGGTAGCGGTGGCGGCGGGGCCGGTGGGGGTGGGGCTGGTGGCGGCGGGGCCGGTGGCGGAGGTGGCGGCGGGGGAGGGGAGGGGCGCGCGGGCGCCACCGCAGAGGGCGCGGGCGTGGCGGTGGAATTTTTCCGCGAGCGCCTCGGCGATGCGGTCGCCGAGGGCCTGCGTCATGATGGCGTTGTAGTCGTCGCCGGCGCGTTTGAACTCGGCGGCGAGTTTTTCCACGCCGTCGCCCGCCGTGACGGTGAAGCCGCCGATGTAGTCGATGCGTCCGCTGGCGCGCGGCGCGATGTAGTCGGCAAGGCAGAGGTTGTGCCCCCCTTCGGGGCGCTCGAATTGCTGGCGGAGGTGATGAAGGCGGACGGGAGGGGCGGGGGCGGCGGCGGCATCCGCGCAGGGCGGATTTTCGCCAATCAAAGGCCGTTTTTCCCGGTGAGGATTTGCTTGCGCATGTGGGCCTCTATCGCCGCCCGCGTCTGCGCCGCCCATTCCTTGCCGCGTTGCAGCATTTCGGGCGTCCATCCGGCGGGCAATTTCACCTCCGTCTGCTTCGACGGCTCGTTGGATTGTGGTTTCCCGGCTTGCATAATGTTCGTGGAGATTGGCCGGGATTTTGAAGAAGTCAACTCCCGCCGCGAGGCGGACGATGTCCTCTTTGCGCGCGCGGTTGTCGAAGACGATGAACTCGACCGCGGGGTTGGCGGCGTATTCATCCGCAAGGGAGAGAAGGACGCTTTGCGCTTTCCAATGGTCTTCGCCAAGGCGGGCGGGCGCAACGAACATGCCTTTGAGGGTGGCGCGCTCGATGGCAAATTTCATGGCGAGCTCGACAGGGCGGTGGACGTAGGCGATTTGAACGAATTTGCCGCCGTTGAGGGCGGCTTTAATGAGCGCGCGGGCGTTTTCGATATTTGTCAGCGTGGAGTCGAAAACGAGGGCGTTCCGAATGTCCACGAGGCCTTGGACGAGAGTTTCGCTTTTGCCGCTGCCGGGGCCGCCCGCGGTAAAAACAACGCCGGGTTTGTCGGGGTGCCTGCCGGAGGCCATGTCGCGCCGGAAGCGGTCGAAGATGTAGGCGCGGGCGGGGGAGCCGGCGGCGGTGTTGGCTTCGCGCGAGGCGTAGGCGCCGGCGAACATGTGCTTGGCGATGTCGGTGCCGTAGTGGGTGCCGCCGCGGGCGTCGGGGATGGAGTCGTAGAGGGCGTCGAGGTCGGCGTCGGCGCGGGCGTTGAGGTCGCGGGCATAGGCGGCTTCGAGGGCGCGTTCGCGCGGGGTGAGGCTGCCGCGCGCGAGGTCAATGTTGAGGCGGCCGGCGGTTCCGGCGGCGGGGGCGGGGGGGGCTTGCGGGGCGTGGAGTTCGATGTCGTCGCCGGCGGAGTTGCAGGGCCAGAAGCCGATGACGGCGCGGGGGCGGAAGTGTTTTCCGGCGGCGATGCGGGCGAGGAGTTTTTGCGCGTCGTGGTGGAGGCGGGCCGCCTCGGCGCCGACGGCGGGGTCGGCGAGGATTTGCGGGAAGCGCCCGTGGAGTTCCCAGGCGCCGAAGAAGGGGCTCCAGTCGATGAAGGGGATGATGTCTTCGAGCGGGATGTCTTCGTAAACGCGCGTGCCGAGAAACGCGGGGCGCGGGATGTCCGCGGCGGCCCAGTCGGTCGGCAGGGCGCGGGCGCGGGCTTCGGCGAGGGGGAGCAGGGGGCGGCGGGCGCGGCGGGCGGCGAAGTCTTCGCGTTGCTTTTGCTGCCGGGCGGCGACGCCGGCGAGGCAGGCGTCTTTTTGTGCGGGGGAGAGGAGGGCGGCGGCGGTGTTGACGACGCGGGAGGCGTCGAGGATGTGGACGACGCCGGGCGGGTATTCGGGGGCGATTTTGACGGCGGTGTGCGCGGCGCTGGTGGTGGCGCCGCCGATGAGCAGGGGGATGGCGAGGCCGGCGCGTTTCATCTCGCGGGCGACGTGCACCATCTCGTCGAGCGAGGGGGTGATGAGGCCGGAGAGGCCGATGAGGCCGGCGTCGAGGCGGCGGGCCTCGGCGAGGATTTTTTCGCAGGGCACCATGACGCCGAGGTCGTGGACTTCGTAGTTGTTGCAGGCGAGGACGACGCCGACGATGTTTTTGCCGATGTCGTGCACGTCGCCCTTGACGGTGGCGAGGACGATGCGCCCGCGGGCGCCGGGGGCGCCGGGGCGGGGGTTTTCGGCGGCGGCGGCGGCAGTGGTGGCGGTGGTGGCGGAGGCGGCGTTTGGGATTTGGGATTTGGGATTGTCAGGCTTCTCGCTTCGCTCGGAAGGGGTTTTCGCGCCAGCGGCGGCGGCGGCCTGGGCGCGGCGTTTTTCCTCCTCCATGAAGGGGGTGAGGCAGGCGACGGAGCGTTTCATGACGCGGGCGCTTTTCACGACTTGCGGGAGAAACATCTTGCCCGCGCCGAAGAGTTCGCCGACCTCGCGCATGCCGTCCATGAGCGGGCCTTCGATGATGTCGAGCGGGCGCGGGTAGCCGGCCGAGGTCCGCGCTTCCGCGGTGTCGGCCTCGATGTGGGCGTCGATGCCTTTGACGATGGCGTGCGCGAGGCGTTGCCCGACGGGGAGGCCGCGCCAGGCGGGGGAGGAGGTGCCAGCGGAGGCGTTGGCGGCGGCGGTGGTGGCGGCGGCGGTGGCGGTCGCGGCGGTCTTGATTTCGCCGGCGTGGGCGATGAGGCGGTCGGTGGCGCCGGGGTCGCGGTTGAGGATCACGTCCTCGACGTGGCGGCGGAGGGCGGGGTCGAGGGCGTCGTAGTTGCCGAGCATGCCGGCGTTGACGATGGCCATGTCGAGGCCGGCGCGGATGGCGTGATAGAGGAAGACGGTGTGGATGGCTTCGCGGACGGTGTTGTTGCCGCGGAAGGAGAAGGAGACGTTGGAGACGCCGCCGGAGACCTTGGCGAGCGGCAGGTTTTTTTTGATGAAGCGCACGGCCTCGAAGAAATCGACGGCGAGGTTGTTGTGTTCCTCGATGCCGGTGGCGATGGTGAGGACGTTGGGGTCGAAAATGATGTCCTCGGGCGGGAAGCCGGCGCGCGTGGTGAGGAGTGTGTAGGCGCGGGCGCAGATGCGGATCTTGTCGGCGCAGGCGGCGGCCTGGCCGTTTTCGTCGAAGGCCATGACGACGGCGGCGGCCCCGTAGCGGAGCAGGAGGCGGGCGCGGCGGAGGAAGGCGGCCTCGCCGTCCTTGAGCGAGATGGAGTTTACGATGCCCTTGCCCTGGAGGCATTGGAGGCCGGCTTCGAGGACGCTCCATTTCGAGGAGTCGAGCATCACGGGGACGCGGGTGATGTCGGGTTCGGCGGCGATGAGGTTGAGGAATTTGACCATCGTGGCCTCGCCGTCGATGAGGGCCTCGTCCACGTTGATGTCGATGATGTTTGCGCCGTTTTCGACCTGCTGGCGGGCGATTTCGACGGCGGCGGGCCAGTCGCCGGTTTTGACGGCCTTGGCGAACTTGGGCGAGCCGGTGATGTTGGTGCGTTCGCCGATGAGGAGAAAGGTGCTGGCGGCGGAGGACATGCGGTGGTGGTCGGTGCTCGGTGGCGCGTGGCGGTCGGTGGCGCGGGCGGGAAAATCCCAAAGCTCAAAATCCCAAATCCCAAAAAAATTCCAAATCCCGAATGGCAAAATTCCAAAGCCGAACCGGGCCGGCGCGCCGCGTCGTGGCGCGACTGGCCGGCGCTGCCGGCGGCAGCGGTGACAGCGGCGCCGATGGCACCGTTGCCGCCGCCAGCCGGCGCCGCGGCAGACGGCGCAACCCGGCCAGCCGGCGCCGCGGCACGTCCAGCCGGCGGCACTGGCGCGAAACGGTGCGCGTTGAGATTTGAGATTTCGTCATTTGGCGTTTTTTGGAATTTGGGATTTCGTCATTTGAAATTTTTTTGGGATTTGGGATTTTGGGATTTGGGATTTCACCCAAGCGTGAGCGCCTCCAGCCCGCTGAGCCTCAAGCCGGTGTGGCGCGGCGGGATTTTTCGCGGCGGGAGGCCGCGGACGGCTTCGGCGACGGCCCGGATGTGCGCGGGCGTGGAGCCGCAGCAGCCGCCGACCATGTTGACAAGGCCGGCGGCGGCAAACTCGCGCAGGACGCGCGCCATGTCGGCGGGGGTCTCGTCGTAACCGCCGAGGACGTTGGGCAGCCCGGCGTTCGGGTAACAGGTCACGGGGCACTCGGCGATGCGGGCCAGCTCCTCGATGAACGGGCGCATGGCCGCGCCGCCAAGGGCGCAATTCAGGCCCACGCTGAAGGGCCGGACGTGCCGCACACTGTTGTAAAACGCCTCGGGCGTCTGCCCGGAAAGCGTGCGGCCGGAGGCGTCGGTGATGGTGAAACTGAGCATCACGGGGACGCGCGGCGGCGGCGGCGCGCCGGTCCCGGGCCCGGGCTCGCCGAACACGGTTTCGATGGCGAAGAGCGCGGCCTTGGCGTTGAGCGTGTCGAAGATGGTCTCGACCAGCAGCGCATCCACGCCGGGCGCGCCGCCGTCGCCGGGCGCGGGCGCGAGGAGCGCGCGGACCTGCCCGGTGTAGGCGGCGACGACCTGCGCCCAGGTGACGGCGCGATGGTCGGGCCGGTTCACGTCGGGCGACATCGAAAGCGTGCGGTTGAGCGGGCCGAGCGCGCCGGCGACGAAACAGCGGCGTCCGGGCGCGGCGGCCTCGGCCGCGCGGGCGGCGCGGCGGGCGGCGGCGGCGGCGGCGGCGTTAAGCTCGGGGGCAAACGCCTCCAGGTGATAATCGGCCTGCGAAATGGCCGTGGCGTTGAACGTGTTGGTTTCCACGATGTCGGCCCCGGCGGCGAAATACGCGGCATGGATGCCTTCGACGACATCGGGCCGCGTGATGCTGAGGAGATCGTTGTTGCCCTGAAGCGCGTGCGGATGCGCGGCGAAACGCCCTCCCGCCCCGCCGCGGAAATCCGCCTCCACGAGCCCGCGGGCCTGCACCATCGAGCCCATCGCGCCGTCGAGGATGACGATGCGCTCCGCGAAAAGCCCGCGAAGCGCGGCAAAGGACGGCGACTCGGCGGACGCGACGGGCGCCACGGGCGAAGCGGACGCGGCGGGCGAAGCGTGCGGCGTGGCGGCGGCGACGGACATTGTGGCGGCGGCGGACATGGGCGAAATTCAGAGGATGCGGATTGCGGACAAACAGCGGGAATCAGTGAAAACCACTGAAAATCCAAGACGGAAACCAACCGGGCAACAAAATGAAAATGCGACCAAAGGCAAGGCTCATATCTTCAAATGCCGATGTGATGATGCTTAACCGGCCTGTGCTCCACTTCATTTCCGACCTGATGCCACGCAGGAGCCGGGACAGGCGGCGGGGGGGCAGGCGGGACGCCGGCGGCCCCATGCCGCTTCCG
>JAITDF010000150.1 GCA_031282705.1 Opitutaceae bacterium
CATTTCTCGCGCTTTTGTCAAAAACAAAACCGACGCGTATCGTTTCACCGTCCCATAGCAATTATATATTTTATCAATATCCCGAAACCGCCGGACATAAAATAACCCGTCCATTGAACACGGATTTGTTCATGGGCGACTCCGGACGGTTTCAAAAGGCGTTCACACGTTTTGTTTCCGCCTTGGGGGATATAAAACAATTTGGACAAAAGGGCGGATTGCCATCGAAAGGGCTGGTCGCTTATGAACAATCCGGGGAAATCAACAATGTCGTTTATACAGCGCAGCAAGCCATCGGTTGCATTGGCGATTCTTTTGAAAACGAAAATCAGTCAAGAAAGCGCGTCGGCCAGCTTTTCGAGACATTGGTCAGACTGGTGTTGCAAGAGGTCGGGTTGAAATGCGAGCCGCGCACGATCAATCTGCCCGTCCCCGGTTTTCCCGATTGTAAGATGTCTTACGAACTGGATGTTGTGTTTTCGCGCAACCAGGTTATTGTTGCATCGGAGACCAAATACATACATTCGCAGGAAATAGTCGGTTCCATAAAAACCACGAGCAAGGATAGGATTGACAAGATATTTCTCGACAAATTCTTGCTCTCAAAACTGCTTGGTCGCGACGTGCCGGTGGTCGCCGTCTTTTTGCATGACGTACAGAGGGCAAAGCGGGGAAACAGTATTTTCGGCATCAATTCCACCTTTAAGACCAACCATTTCCTTGGCTACACTGTCGCATTAAACCGCCTCGATGGTGTTTATTACGTAGATCCGCGTCCCGAAATGATTTCCAATATAAAACTTCGCGAGCAAATCGCTGATTTCCAAAAGCTGTTGCTCCACGACATTTGGCATCTGGCCAGATAGTTTTGGAAAATATAATTTATGAATCAGCCTGATAAATTAAAAATCATCATCTCCTCCCCCGATTCCGAAATCGCCCGCGTATTTCAAAATCTGGACAGGGCATCCCGTTTTTTAAAAAGAAAACAGGCCAAGTTATCGGATGTTTCCTTGGGCCAAGTTGATATTTTTATGCAACGGGATGACGGCACTTCCATCCAATCTTCTTTTCGGAGCAGGGAACATGCCTTGGATTTTCTCACGCGCATGAACCATTGGAATAAATGCGCAATCCATTCTTAGTCGCTCAATAATACTCCTTCACCTCCTTATCCACAGCATCTTTCGCCAGATAAACCACCATGCAACCCTCCGCCGAAAAACTCTCCACGGCCAACATCACCGACATCATGCAGACCGCCTACATCGACTACTCGATGTCGGTCATCATCTCCCGCGCCCTGCCCGACGCCCGCGACGGCCTCAAGCCCGTCCAGCGCCGCATCCTCTACGCCATGTTCCGGCTCGGCCTCTTCCGCAACCGCCCCTTCAACAAATGCGCCAAGGTCGTCGGCGAAGTTTTGGGTAACTACCACCCCCACGGCGACTCCTCCGTTTACGACGCCCTCGTCCGCCTCGCCCAAACCTGGGTCATGCGCTACCCCCTCATCAACCCCCAGGGCAACTTCGGCTCCATCGACGGCGACTCCGCCGCCGCCTACCGTTACACCGAATCCCGCCTCGAACACGCCGCCGAGACCCTCCTCGCCGACATCGACGAGGACACCGTGGACTTCATGCCCAACTACAACGAGGAAACCACCGAGCCCACCGTCCTCCCCTCCGCCCTCCCCGGCCTCCACATGAACGGCTACACCGGCATCGCCGTCGGCATGGCCACCAACATCCCCCCGCACAACCTCCACGAACTCATCGCCGCCGCCGTCGCCATCCTCGACCGCCCCGCCACCACCATCGACGAACTCTGCCAGCTCATCCAGGGCCCCGACTTCCCCACCGGCGGCGTCATCGCCGGCCGCGAAGGCATCCTCTCCTACCTCAAGACCGGCCGCGGCATCGTCCGCGTCCGCGGCCGCGCCCACGTCGAGGAAAACAAAACAGGCGAGCAAATCGTCATCACCGAAATCCCCTACAACGTAAACCGCGCCACCCTCGTCACCCGCATCGCCGAACTCGTCACCGACAAGGAAATCGAAGGCATCCGCGACGTCCGCGACGAATCCGACGCCAACACCCGCGTCGTCATCGAACTCAAGCGCGGCGAGCAAGCCTCGCCCATCCTCAACCAGCTCTTCCAGAAAACCACCCTCGAATCCTCCTTCGGCGTCATCCTGCTCGCCATCGACAACAAGCGCCCCAAGCAGATGAACATCCGCGAGCTGCTCGACTGCTACATCGACCACCGCCGCGACGTCGTCACCCGCCGCACCCAGTTCCGCCTCCGCCGCGCCGAGGACCGCGCCCACATCCTCGAAGGCTACAAGATCGCCCTCGACAACCTCGACGACTTCGTCCGCATCATCCGCGCCTCCGCCTCCCGCCAGGAGGCGAAGGAAAAACTGATGGCCAAATACCCCCTCACCGAACGCCAGGCCGACGCCATCCTCGAACTCCGCCTCTACCAGCTCACCGGCCTCGAACGCGACAAAATCGAGGCCGAATACCTCGAACTCCTCAAGCTCATCGACGAACTCAAGCTCATCCTCGAAAACGACTGGCGCCTCCGCGAAGTCATCAAGGAGGAACTCCTCGCCATGAAGGAAAAATACGGCGACGCGCGCAAGACCGAGATCACCGCCGCGCTCGGCGACTTCCGCATGGAGGACGTCATCCCCAACGAGGGCTGCGTCATCACCGTCTCGCACCTCGGCTTCATCAAGCGCACCCCCGTCGCCGACTACCGCTCGCAGAAACGCGGCGGCAAGGGCATCATCGGCACCGAGACCTACGAGGAGGACTTCGTCGAGCACCTCTTCACCGCGTCCACGCACGACTACATCATGTTCGTGACCAGCACCGGCCAGTGCCTCGCGAAAAAAGTTTACGACATCCCCGAGGGCCCGCGCACCGCCAAGGGCAGGTCCGTGGCCGGCTTCCTGCGCCTCGGCGAGGAAGGCGGCAAAATCGCCGCCATGCTCTGCGTCCCCGATTTCTCCGGGGACCGCTACCTCGTCATGGCGACCCGGCGGGGCATCGTGAAAAAAACCGCGCTCTCCGACTACATCGGCACCACCAAAAACCACGAGGGCGGCCTCATCGGCATCAACCTCGCCGAAGGCGACACCGTCATCGGCTGCGTGCTCACCACCGGCGGCGACGAGATCATCCTCGTCTCGCACCAAGGCCTCGCCGTCCGCTTCCGCGAAAAGGACGAGAACGGCGAAACCCTCTTCCGCGCCACCGGCCGCGCCACCGCCGGCGTCACCGGCATGCGCTTCAAGCTGGACAACGACCGCCTCGACGTCATCGAAGTCGTGGACCACGCCGCGAAATTCCTCGTCGCCAGCGAAGCCGGCCTCGGCGTGCGCACGCGTTTCGAAGACTACCGCCTCATCAACCGCGGCGGCAGCGGCGTCTGGGCCATCAACCTTCCCGAGGACAACTCCATCAACCTCGCCGGCGCGCTCAGCGTGAAGGACGAGGACGAAATCATGCTCCTCACGGCAAAAGGCCAGAGCGTGCGCTGCCCGGTGAACACCATCCGCGAGACCAACCGCGGCGCGAAAGGCGTGAAACTCCTCACCCTGGCCGAAGGCGACAAACTCCTCAGCATCGCGAAAGTGGTCGAGACCGAGGAGGAGCAGGAAGCCGCCGGCGCCGGCGAACCCGGCGACAATGCCGCCGCCGAACCCGGCGCCGCCGCCGCCAACGACACCGCCAGCGCCAACGACACCGCCGCGCCCGCTGAATAACCGATGTTACGCGGAAGAACCCGGCCCGGTGACGTGGCGCAGGTCGGCGGAATGTCGCTCCGCTCGGAACCAAACCTGTTAACTGATGTTACGCGGCGGCCAGTTTTGGCAGGGCGGTCTCGCCGAGACCGCCGCGAGCACCACGAGGCAAACGACGGCGGTCTCGCCGTGTATAGTCCCGGGTCAAGGGTAACAGTTGTCCCGCTATGAGGGTGACACTTTTTTTTGGAGTTTTTTTCAGGTGATGGGAGTGCATAAGGGATGGTA
>JAITDF010000162.1 GCA_031282705.1 Opitutaceae bacterium
TCCCCATTGGGCCGCGCAAAAGTGAATGTAAGAGGGGCCGGTCTGGAAGCCCTTACCGACGATTACGGGCGTTTTGCCTTTCGCGAGGTGGCCGCGGGCGAATACCAGATGGAGGTTTCCTACCTGGGGTTCGCCTCCCAGCAGGCGAC
Organism: Opitutaceae bacterium; assembly: GCA_031282705.1. Taxonomy (GTDB): domain Bacteria; phylum Verrucomicrobiota; class Verrucomicrobiia; order Opitutales; family Opitutaceae; genus Termitidicoccus. The sequence goes on from JAITDF010000162.1 coordinate 150, forward strand.
GGTGACGGTGGGTGCCGGCGAAACAGCCGCCAGGGAGTTCCAACTGGCGCTGGAGGGCGCCCCCGGGCAGGAGCGGCAGGCGGGCTCCGACGTGGTCCTGCTGGAAAAATTCACCGTGGTGGCCGACCGGGCCATGACCGCCCAGGCGCTGGCCATGAACGAGCAGCGCCACGCGTCCAATATCAAAAACGTGGTGGCCTTTGAGGAACTCGGCGAGCAGGGGCAGGAAAACATCGGCAATTACGTGCGCTTCCTGCCGGGCGTGGTCGTCATGGACAACGGCGACGACGCGGGCAGCGTGGCGCTCGGCGGATTTCCCGAGGAGATGTCCAGCATCATGCTGGACGGCGGCGAAGTCGCCAGCACGGGCGTGGGGGCGGAAAGCTCCCGCACCCTCCTGATCGCGGACGTGCCCATGGTGAACGTGGAAAGAATCGAAATATCGAAAGTCCCCACCCCCGACATGCCGGCGGCGGGGCTGGGCGGCTCGATGAACATCATCACCAAAAGCCTGCTCGGAATCAAATCCCCCTCTTTTTCATATCAAATGTATATGAACTTCAATGGAAGGGACGGCATCACGTTCGACGGCGGCCCGCGCCAGTCCACCTCGCCGCTCACGCCCAAATACGCGCAGCCCTCGTTCAACGCCACCCTGGTTTTCCCGGTGGGCCGGCGGCTGGCGTTCAGCGTCGGCGCATCGCGGACGTGGGCGCGCCGCTCCACGGACGACACCCCGGTCGAGTCGGTGAACCGGAACCTGCGGCCCGAAAATCCCGACGGCACCGCGCGGGACCTCGCGGTCATCGAGGCCCTCTGGGTGCAGCAGGCGAACATTTCCACCACCGAAAACATCCAGGCGGGCGTGGAGGTGAAACTGTCCGGCCAGGACACGCTTGCGCTCGGCTATCAGTATCGTGACACCTCCGGGAAAACGGGCGAATACGGGGTCACGACCCGGTTTTCCAGCGGCACCATAAATTTTCCCGCCGGCGACGCGGGCTACACGGACAGCTACGGGATGGGAACCGCCACCCGCTCGGGACGCCTTGAGCTGTCCAGCAAGAACAATTTTGAACTGTCCTCGCAAACCTCCCACGCGACCTTGCACTACCGCCACTTGGGGCCCGAGTGGCGCGCCGAGGTCAAGGGGACCTAGTCCAAGGCCGAGCGGGTGCGCGACGGCGGCCTGGACAACGGGTATTTCTCCTCCGTGACCGTCCGCACCCCCGCCGTCCACCTGCGCGGCGAGGGCATCGACGGGGGCGTCAGCATTCTGCCCGATCAGTATATCATCACCACCGGCACGAACGCGCAGCCCGTGGACATGAATCCCTACGACGCCCGCGATTACGACATGTATCTGGCGACGGAGGATTACGGGGTCTATAAAACCGATCTGCTGGCCGGGCGGGCGGACGTGGAGCGCGTTTTCGGGTCAAAATTTTCCCTCAAGGCCGGCGTCGCCATCAACCGGCTGGAAAAGGACGACCGCCGCATCGCGAACAACTACACCTTCACCGGAAGCGCCGGGAACACCGCGGCGTCCGCCTACGATCTGGTGGACGAAGCCGTCACGGTGCAAATGAACGGGCGCGACGTCATCTGGCCCAGCCCGGTGAAAGCCTACGATCTCTTTGTCGCGCATCAGGACTGGTTCAGCCTGAACAGCACCACCTTTTCCAATGCGGCGCAAAACTCGAAGCGCATGATCGAGGAAATCTCCTCGGCCTACCTCCGTTTCGACCTGAAATTATTCCAAAACCGGCTGGCCCTCACCGGCGGCGTGCGTTTTGAAAAAACGGAACTCGATGGCTGGAGCATGAGGCAGGACGGCTTCGCCGTCTATCAACGCGATGAAAACGGCGAACTCCTGCGCGACGCAAACGGCAGCCTGATCATGAAGCCGGGGCTGGCGGCCGACGCCATGGCCCGCTACAAACTCATCTACCAAGAGCGCGCCCACCACGAGGGGCAGGCTTACGACGGCTTTTATCCCAGCATAAACGCCAGCTTCACGCTCACGGAAAACATGGTGCTGCGCGCCGCCTATGCGCGCACCGTGGGGCGCCCGAATGTGAGCTATGTCGTCGCGGGCATCACCATTCCCGCCACCGTCTCCGACGCCGACCCCGACGAGGCCCGCACCATCACGGTGGGCAACCCCGGCCTGGAACCGTGGACCGCCGACAGCTTTCACCTTTCCCTCGACTCATACGCCATCGGCGGGGGATACGGCTCCATCGGTGTTTACCAGAAATATGTGACCAATTTCTTCGCGCAACGCGCGATTCCCGCGGACGAGGAAACGCTCCGGCATTATAATATTCCCGAGGAGGACATGGAGCTTATGAGAAACTACTGGCTCAGGCGCTGGGAAAACGTCGGCGACGGGCGCCTCACGGGCGTGGAGCTCAGCTACCGGCAGGATTTGCTTTTTTTCCCCGCGTGGCTCCAAAAAGCCCAGGTTTGGGTAAACTACACCCACCTCAAGGTGGGCGGGGCAAACACCGACGATTTTGTGAATTTCACCCCCGACATATTTTCCTGCGGCGTGAATTACATCCGCCCGCGGTATGCCGTCCGCCTCACCTGCGCCTACCAGGCGGAGACCAAGAAACGGCGCGAGGATATCGTGGGCACCTCCGGCGTCGCGCGCTATCCGGACGGCACCTATGTCTATCAGGGTGCCTACACCAAATACGGGCTCACCGCGGAGTATGCGTTCTCGAAGGCGTTCATCCTCTTTGCCAACTGGGACAATGTGTTTGGCCGGGACCGTTATTATTACCGGCGGGGGCCGGACACGCCGGACTGGGCGGCGAAGAGCCAGCGCTATGTCATCCCGTCCAGCATCATGCTGGGCGTGAAGGGGCGTTTTTAGCCCGCGCGCATAAGAGAATAGTATTCAGGGTGCTTTGAAAAATCAAAAATCAACATGACATCATTCAAAGACTCCAAAGCAGGGCAAGCGTCCCGCTTGCCAGATCGGGACGTAGGGCAAGCGTCCCGCTTGCCTGACGGGAGCAGGATGCTCCCGCCGTTTTGGGGCGGCGCGCTTTGCGCGCCGTCTGGCAAGCGGGACGCTTGCCCTACTTGGAACAATATGAAACACCCGGCCACCAAATCACTGCTTCTGAAAAAGATTGCCATCATCGGCCTGCTGATTCCGCTGAGCCTAGCGCCGGCGATCCTTGCGGCCGACGCCCTGTCCAGAAAACCTGAAAAATTCGATTTTGGAGGCGGCACCGCCTATTTTTATGCCGCGCCGAACCCCATGCCGGGCAGGCCGTGGGTCTGGTTCTTTCCGACCTTGAAAGCCATTCCGCTTGTGAACCGGAAAGTCTGTTTCGAAGGCTTCCTGAACGCGGGCGTCGGCATTGCGGGATACGATATCGGCGAGGTTCGGGGCGCGCCCGGCAGCACGGAACAGTTCACGCGTGTTTATGATGAAAAGGTCCGGCGCGGCTGGTCGTCCAAACCAATCCTCATAGGTCAAAGCCGCGGCGGGCTCATGGCCCTGGCATGGGCGATACAAAACCCTGAGAAGCCGCGGGCGTTCGTCGGCATCTATCCCGTGCTCAACCTAAAAACCTGGGGTTTGAAAAACATGAAGGTCACGCTCGCCGACTATAAAATGCCCGAGGCCGAACTCCGGGAGAGAATCGCCGAATTCAATCCCATTGATAACCTGAAACCGCTTATAGATAAAAAACTGCCCGTATTCATCGTCCAAGGCGACGCGGACAAGGCGGTGCCCCATCAGGAAAACGCGGTTCTCATGAAAGAACGCTACGAGGCCGGGAACGCCCCGATCACCGTAAGACTATTTCCCGGCCTCGGCCACCAGGCCGCTCCGGAATTTTTTGAAAACAAGGAGCTGATCGAGTTCGTGTTAAAACAGGCGGAACTCAAAACCAGGCAGCCCGGTTCGCCTTGAAACCAAGGCATGAATGGGAACCTCTAAAAAACAAATCAACCGCGAAAATCGCGAAAAATCGCGAAATTTCCAACAAGTATTTTTTAAACAAATTATGGGCAGTTTGAATTATTGAACAGAAGGCAGCGAAGAGAACGAAGAAGGCATTTTTTTAGACAGAATTAACAGAATGGAAAAGAATGAACGAAATTAGTAATTTACTGAATGCCATTATGTTAATTTTCATCCATTCTGTTCATGGCAGACTGTCGCTTCGCTCGAAACTGTCTAAAAAACAATGATGTTTTCTTCGTTCCCTTTGTTTCCTTCCGTTAAAAAATGAATTTTTAGAATCTTCCTTATGAAAAACCTCCCCATTGCCATATCCAAAATCGCGCGGGACGCCGTCATGGCCGCGCTCGCCCTCGCGGCCGCCGCAAACGCGCAGCAGACCGTCCCGCCCTCGGGCACGCACACCTTCACCGCCGACACCATCTATGACCCGGTGGAACGGCAGGCGACGACGGCGCCGCTCGTTTATTATATCGAGGACGACAGGACCGTGACCTTCCAAAACGCCTCCTCCAGCGCGGGCAGTGGAGGTGTTTTTTATGCCAACAACGCTAACCACAGCATCACCATCGCGCCGTCCGGCACGCTTGGCACCGGCCGGGTGGTTTTAAAAAAAAACAGCTCGACCGCCGAGGGCGGGGTGTTTTACAACGCCGGGCCGCTGTCCGTCACGAATGCCGATTTTATCGAAAACGCGGGCTCCAACGGAGGGGTGCTCCGAAACACCTCGGCCTCCGGGCCAATCGAGTTTACTCAGGCGCGGTTTGAGGGCAACCATGCGGCCAACGGAGGGGTGTTCGCCAGCTATGGCAACATCACTG
>JAITDF010000258.1 GCA_031282705.1 Opitutaceae bacterium
ATGCGATGACGCGACGGGTGCGCGCGGCCGTCCCTTCAGTTTTCCGTGGGTTCCTCGCTGCGCTCGTCACCCACGGCTAAATGCTGTCGCTCCTCCGGGGCTGACCACCGCTGCTCCGAGGCTTCACGGTCTCATCGAAAACAACGACAAACCCCCTTTTGGGGGGATATTACGACCCGTCCGATCAATGGGCGGGTCAGGACGGAAACAACGGAACTTTTTCCCGCATTGTGGGAACAGCCGTCAAATAACAACCCATGAAATCGAAAATCACCATTGCCATGCTTTGCATGGTTGCGTTTCCGGCGTTTGCCGGATGCGCGTCTGGGGATGTCACAAAAACAGCCAAGGGATATTTTGTTCCCACAAAGACCGCCGATGTGGAAATCCTGAAAACGAAACAGGAAAACCCCTGTGTTCGACAAAAATATGGCCCGCATCATTACATATGGAGAAAGCCGATGCTCGACGATTGAACTCTACTCAAAGGAGACCATCCGCTCCAAGGGTGCCGGCGAGCATGCCTTCGCCCGTTGTTTGGGCCGCGACTCGTCGGACAAGCCCCCCCACTGGCGGCTTGCCCCGGGCCGGGAATCCGTCATGGTGCGGCGTGTCATGAATTCCCTCTTCAACATCCTCCAACTCCGCGCGGTGCCGGCCAGCGCGAACCTGGCCCTGCTCGCGCTTCGCGTGTGGCTCGGCCTGTCCATGCTCCTGCTGCACGGCTGGGCCAAAGTCGTGACTTTTTCGACTCTGGCCAGCCATTTCCCGGACCCCTTCGGCCTCGGCTCCAAAACCACGCTCATCCTCGCCATCTTCGGCGAGGTGGCGTGCTCGGCGCTGCTGACGGTCGGGCTGTTCACGCGCCTCGCGGCGCTGGGCTGCGCGGCGGCGATGGCGACCGCGTTTTTCGCCGTGCACAACTCGCAGTTCACGGGCCAGCACGGCGGGGAACTGGCCTTCATCTACCTCGCCGGCTTCGTCGCGCTCGTCCTGGCCGGCGGCGGACGCTTCTCCGTCGATGCCACCAGCCACGGCCCCGCGGGCACTTGATTCTGGATTCCGGATTCCGAAATTTGGATTCCTCCCGCTCTTGTTCACTGATGCTACGCGGAAGCATCCGGGCATTTGGAAGGACGGCCTCCGTGCCGTCCGTTCCGCGGCGATTTCGCCGTTCCGAGCGAAGCGGGAAGCCTGACAACCGTCGCCGGCACCCCGGCGAACGCCATGCCTCCCATACCTCCCATTTCTCCCATATCTCCCATACCTCCCATTCTCCCGAAACCACCGCGGCCCGGATGGCCCGGAGACCGCTCCCTCCAAAGCCCCGAACAGCGGCGAAGCGGCCTCCGCTCACTTTCGCCTTTTCCTTGCGGACGGGAGCCGATTCAATCCACCCTTCATCCTCTTAACCAGAACCGGGAAATTTCCCTCCATGAACACCACCACGATCACTGAAATCAAGGCGCGCGAGATCATCGACTCCCGCGGAAATCCGACCGTCGAGGTCGACGTCATCCTCGCCGACGGCGGCTTTGGCCGCGCGGCCGTGCCCTCCGGCGCCTCCACCGGCGAACACGAGGCCCTCGAACTGCGCGACGGCTCCCCCGCCGCCGCCAAACTGCTGCCCAAGGGCATCGACGGCAAAAAACGCTTCGGCGGCAAAGGCGTGCTCGCCGCCGTCGCCAACGTGAACAACAAAATCGCCCCCGAGCTTGTCGGCTTCGACGCCCTCGACCAGGTCGGCGTGGACAAACAGATGCTCAAGCTCGACGGCACCGGCACCAAGTCCAGGCTCGGCGCCAACGCCATCCTCGGCGTCTCCCTCGCCACCGCGCACGCCGCCGCCAGCGCCCTCGGCCAGCCCCTCTACAAATACATCGGCGGCCCCAACGCGAAGGTCCTCCCCGTGCCCATGATGAACATCATGAACGGCGGCGCGCACTCCGACGCCCCCATCGACTTCCAGGAATTCATGATCCGCCCCGTGAACTTCGACACCTTCAGCCAGGCCCTCCGCGCCGGCTGCGAAGTCTTCCACGCGCTCAAGGGCGTGCTCAAGGCCAGGGGCCTCTCCACCGCCGTCGGCGACGAAGGCGGCTTCGCCCCCAACCTCGCCTCCACCACCGACGCGCTCGACGCCATCGCCGCCGCCGTGAAGGCCGCCGGCTACAAGCTCGGCAAGGACATCATGCTCGCCCTCGACGTCGCCTCCTCCGAGTTCATCGACAAGAAGACCGGCAAATACGTCTTCAAAAAAAGCGACGGCCGCCAGTTCACCGGCGACGAGCTTGTCGAATACTACAAGGAACTCACCTCCAAATACCCGATCGACTCCATCGAGGACGGCGCCGCCGAGAACGACTGGGTCACTTGGAAAAAGCTCACCGACGCCATCGGCGGCAAAGTCCAGCTCGTCGGCGACGACCTCTTCGTCACCAACGTCGATTTCCTCCGCAAAGGCATCGCGCAAGGCGTGGCGAACTCGATTCTCGTCAAGGTCAACCAGATCGGCTCGCTCACCGAGACGCTCGACGCCGTCGAGATGGCGCACAAGGCGCGCTACACCGCCGTGATCTCGCACCGCTCGGGCGAGACCGAGGACGCGACCATCGCCGACATCGCCGTGGCGACCAACGCCGGCCAGATCAAGACCGGCTCGGCCAGCCGCAGCGACCGCATCGCGAAATACAACCAGCTCCTCCGCATCGAGGAGCAGCTCGGCGCCACCGCGATCTACGCCGGCCGCCTGTGACCGCAGGCCGCCGCAACCGGAGAATGCGGCCTGGGGCATTTTGATTGCCGGGAACCTCTAAAAAAACAGAAACAAACCAACCGCGAAAATCGCGAAACCTTGGGAAAATTTCCATCAAGCATTTTTTCTTAACTGACTGATATTACGCGGTTTTGTCGTACCGCAGGTTTCCAAACCTGCTTAAAACTCACGCTTGGCCGCGAACCCGCAATCAGGCATGAGCTTCGGAGCAGACTTGGAAGTCTGCGGTACGTCAGAGCCGCGTAACATCAG
>JAITDF010000262.1 GCA_031282705.1 Opitutaceae bacterium
AAATGGGAGAGAAAGAGGAAAGAGAAAGAGAAAGAATAAAGAGAAAGAGAAAGAGAACGAGAACGAGAACGAGGAAAGAGAGAGGGGGGGAATCGTTGTGGGGTCATATCATCGGGTCCTTGGATTGGTCCCAGACGGTCAGGTTGGCGAGGTCGCGGGGGCGGGGGGGGAGGAGCCGGGCGGCGGCGTAGCCGGCGGCGAGCATGACGATGTTGCCGAGGATGGAGGTGTAGTAGGGGTCGAAGGCGCGGGGCAGGAGGCCGGCTTGCATGAGCAGCGCATAAAACGAGAACAGCAGCGTCGCCACGATGCCGGCCAGCACGGCGCGGGCGTCGCCCCGGCGCGTCAACATGCCGAGGAGGAACATGCCGGAGACGCCGCCGCCGATGATGGCGGTGACGATGATCTGGAGGTCGGTGAGCGTCTTCGCGTCGGAGACGTGGAACAGATACGCGCCGGCGATCATGAGGGCGGACACGGCGAAGGAGGCGAGGCGTCCGGCGCGCAGGTAGTGGGGCTCGGGCCGGTCCTTGACGAGCCAGGCTTTGTAGAGATCGCGCACCAGCACCATGCTGGCGGAGTTGATCGCGCCGCTGAGGGTGGACATGGCGGCGGCGAGCGCCGCGGCGATCACCAGCCCGACAAGGCCGGCGGGCATGGCGGTGATGATGAAGTGCGGCAGGATCATCTCGGCTTTTTGCCCGCCGGCGAGCACCTCCGCCGCGACGGGGTCGGGGAAGTGGCGGTAGTAAACCCAGAGCGCGGTGCCGATGAACATGAACACGCCCCACACGGGCAGGCAGCCGGCGCCGAGGATGAGCATGGATTTGCGGGCCTCGCGGGCGGAGCGGGCCGAGCACCAGCGCTGCACCGTCTCCTGGTTGAGCGTGTTCGCGAGGTATTGCATGAAGCCGACGAGGACGAGCATGGCGGCGGTTTTTTCGGTGAGCGAAAAGCCGGCGCCGCCGGGCTCCAGCAGGCCGGTGGCGGGGTTGAGGTCGCGCAGGGAGAATTTCCCCGCGGCCCATGCCTCGCCGACGATGGCCCCCAGCCCGCCGGGGACGCCGCGGGCGATGAGCAGCAGAATCACGAGCGCGCCCGCGACGAGGATGACGGTCTGGATGACGTCGGTCCAGACCACGGCTGCGAAACCGCCCTTGATGGTGTAGGCGGCGGTGATGCCGCCCGAGACGAGGATGCACCAGGGGATGGCGAGGCCGGTCATGGCCGACATGAGCACGGCGACGAGGTAGGCGATGGAGGCGGTGCGGACGATTTGAGCCACGAGGAAGAGGGTCGCGCCGTAGGCGGAGATGGACGGCCCGAAGCGGAGCGCGAGATACTGGTAGGCCGAGGTGACGGTGCCGCGCCGGAAGAAGGGGATGAAGACGAGGAGGGCGAGGAGGGTGACGAACGGGAAGGCGAGGTTGGGGAGGAAGCGCAGCCAGGCGGTCTTGAAGCTGTCCGCCGGGAGCGCGATGAAGGTGACGGAGCTGATCATCGCGCCGATGAAGCTGATGCCGATGGCCCAGCCGGGGAAGTCGCGTCCGCCGAGAAAATAGCGGTCGGTGTCGCGGTTGCGGCGCGACACCCGCAGCCCGAGGGCCAGGATGCCGGCGAAGTAGGCGAAGACAATGGCGGCGTCAACCGCGTGGAGTTTCATGGCGGGCAAAGGATGGATGTTTTGGACGGAATGGACGGAAGGAACGGCAGGGACGGGAGGGACGGGAGGGATTGTTTATACTGTCTGAAATAATAGTTCGGTTTTTGTTAACCACTAATTTTCACTAATAATCAGAACACTAATGGACACTAATATTTTGTTTGTTTTATTAGTGTTTATTAGTGTTCTGGTTATTAGTGGGGATTAGTGGTTGGAATGGTTTGAGTTATTTTAAACCGCGAAAAACGCGAAATGTCGCGAAAAGGGAAGGGTCGCTTTCGCGTGTTTTGGCGTTTTGTCAGACTGTCGCTTCGCCCGGTGCGCGGTTCAAAATAATGGCTCGATTTATTTAACCACAGATGAACACAGATGGACACAGATAAAGACTTCCGAAACGATGGTTTGAATCTGCGTTTATCTGCGTTCATCTGTGGTTAAGTTTTTGGTTTGGTTTTTTTAGACAGAATGGACGGAATTTGACAGAATGGACGGAATGGGTTGTTTATTCTGTTAATTCTTTTTCATTCTGTTCATTCTGTCTAAATTATTGGTTGGTTTTGTTTCAATCGCAGGTGGACGCAGATAAAACTTGCGAAATGATGGTTTGGATATGTATTCATTTGCGGTTGAGTTTTTTGGTTCGCGAAAAGAAGAGCGGGGACAGGGGGCGTCAGGGGATGTCCACGTGCTCGCCCCAGGCGGTGAGGATGGCGGGGGCGGGGAGTTTTTGCACGCGGCGCACGGTCTGCCACCAGGATTCGCGGTGGTCCACGGTGTGGCCCATTTCGTTTTCGTGGCCGGGGAGCACGAGCGCGGGGGCCACGCCTTCCACGACGAGCGGGAGGCGCGCCATCCAGCATTGCGGGAGGAAAACGTCCACGCGCTGCTGCTCGTGGATTTTGAGGAGCCAGGGGAGGTCGTCGCCACCGCCGGTCTGGTCGCCGGAGTGGAGGATGGTTTTCCCCTCGGGGGTGGTGATGGCGTAGAGGTTGTTGGGCACCTTGCCTTGGTGGCCGGGGTAGGCGCGCACGGCGAGGGGTTTGGCGAGGGCGGGGAGCGCGAGGGTGAAGTCGGCGGGGGTGGTGGCGGCGGCGGAGCGGGGGCGGACGAGGCGCGGGGAAAGGGTTTCCCAGAGGGCGGCGTTGGCGGCCACGGGCACGCCGCGCTCGTCCGCGGCGGCGCCGTGCCCGGCGTTTGTTTCCCAGAGGCCGGGAGGGGCGACAACGGGTTTGCCGGCGTCGGCGAAGAGTCTGGCGACGCGGAAGTCGGCGTGGTCGTTGTGCGGGTGGGAGATGAACAGCGCGTCGCAGCGCGCGACGATGGGGCGCATGAGTTCCTCGTCCATAAAGGGCTGCTCGCCGGCACCGGTGATGACGTTTTTGCCGCCGCGCACGATGTCGATGGCCAGCGTCACCGAGGGCGTTTGGAGGATGAAGCCGTGATTATAGAAGCGGATGATGCGGAGCGGCGCGGCGGGCCTGGGGCCGGCGAGGGTGGCGGCGACGCGGCGGGCGAGGTCCTCCATGAGCGCGGTGAAGGCGGGGCCTTGGTCGAGGCGGGTGTCGTGGAGGAGCGAGTCGAGGGCGAAGAGGGCGAGCAGGCGTTCGTCGCCGGGCCGGGCGGAGGGCGGGTGCGCGTCGAGGACGAGGCGGGCCTGCCTGTAGAGGACGCGCGCCTGCTCCCGAAGCATGGCGTCGGGGTTTTTTATGAAGCTGAAGGCGCGCTGCGTGTCGGCGGGCGGTTTTGCGGCGGTGGCGGCGGTGGCGGTGGCGGCGGTGGCGGTGGCCGTGATGGGGGTGCCGCCGGAGGCGGCGGGAAGAATGGCGGCGGCGGGGAGCAGGGCGGCGGCCAGCAGGGGCAGCGCGAGGGCGAGGGTGGCGTGCAGGGTGTTTTTCATGGGACTTATGGGACTAATGGGACTGATGGGACTGATGGGAGGCGGGCGGCGGGAGCGGTGTGGGGCGGCGTGTGGCGGCGCGTTTTTTTTATCAAAACAGCGGGCGGGCGTTTTTGTTTTTGGCGAGGGGGATGGCGCCGGCGAGGTCGCCGGGGTCGGTGGAGAGCTGCCAGAGGAGGGCGGTTTCGGGGATGACGCCCTCGCGGAGGAGGCCGCGGTTGGGGAGCTGGCGGACTTCCCATTCGAGGCGGTCCTTGTAAACGCGGAAGACGCGGTAGGCGTCGGGCCATTCGGCGAAGGCGGGGTTCTGGAGATAGGTGATGCCGTTGCGGACGGCGGTTTCGTTGTGGTGCAGGTGGCCGCTGAGGGCGGCGATGACGTTGGGCGCGGCGTCGAGGATGCGCGTGAGTTTTTCGTCGTTGAAGGGCTTGCCGCGGTCGTAGCCGGTCACGGGCGAGACGCCGCGCGCGAAATAAAAGGGGTAATGGGAAACGAGGATGGTGGGGGTGACGGTGTCGGCGGCGAGGGTGTCGCGGAGCCAGTCGTGCGCGCCGTCGCGGAGGGTGAGGCTCCCGGCTTTTTTTTGCTTCTGGTGGTCGTGGATTTTGCCGGCGGGGTCGCGCCAGTGGGAACCGTCGAGGACAATGAAGCGGAGGGGCGGGCGGTTGAAGGCGTAGTCGGTGTTTTTCGGGCCGGCGGGGAAAAGGTGCGGGATGGTGGCGGCGATGCCGGCGCGGGAGTCGCGGGCGGTGTCGTGGTTGCCGATGCAGCCGTAAACGGGGAGGGCGGCGCGCCCGATGATGCCGGCGAGGTCCTGGTATTCGGCGCGGCGGGCGTCGTCGGTGAGGTCGCCGGCGATGATGGCGTAGGCGGCGCCCTCGCGTTTGAGGTCGCGGAGGACGGCTTCGAGCCCGGCGCCGGTGGCGGAGCCGAGGAGGGTGTTGCGCCATTCGCGGCGGTTGAAGCCGAGGTGTGTGTCGGAGAGGAGCGCGAAGGTGTGGAGGGGTTTTTCGGCGGGGCGCGGGGCGGCGGCGAGATCGAGCCGGACAAATGTGCCGGCGTCGCGGATGTGGGGGCCGGCGATGGCGAGGTGGCGGCGGCCTTTGGCCAGGCGGAAGGGCGCGAGCGGCACCGTGGAGGCGGGGCGTTCGCCGGCGAGTCCGGCGGGGAGGGCGAAGACGCCGTGGCCGCCGCGCTGGACGCGCACGGCATGCCAGGGGGCGGCGCGCACGGCGGGGGCGGCGATGACGGTGTCGTCGGCGAGGATGGTGGCGCGAAGGCCGGGGGCGAGGGAAAGGGCCGGGGGGCCGGAGGCGGAAGACGGAAAACCGGCGGCGGAAGGGGCGGGGGCGGCGGTGTGGTGGAGTTCGAGGGTGCCGGTGAGGTCGAGGTCGTCGGCGGCGTCGATGGCGAAGACGAGCAGGCCTTCGGCGGGGATGATGAGGCCGGCAGGGGCGGGATTCGCGGGCGGGGTGGCGGCGCCGCTTTGGGGGGCGGGGAGGGTGACTTCGAGGCGGGCGGTGTCGGGGGCGAGGGCGGCGCGGGAGGCGTCGAGGGTGACGGTGGCGCCGGGCGCGAGCGTGGTGGCGCGCCGGGCGGCGGCGGCGTGGAGGGCGGTTTTGAGCCCGGGCCAGACTTGGGCGGGCGTTTCGGCGGGGACGGGCCGGAGCGCGAGGTCGTCGATCCAGCATGTGCCGTTCACGCGGAGGATGAAGCGGTGGGAGCGGTCGCGCCGGCGCCAGTCGCCCGCGAACATGAAGCCGCTGAGTTTGCACCATTGGCCGGGGACGATGTCGCCGTTGCCGCTGGCGTAGATGCAGCGCTCGCCGTCGCCGGCGTCGCTGGAGAGGTAGAGGGAGATTTTTTTGGTGTCCGCGGTGAAGACTTGGACGGAAAATTCGTAGTTGGCGTCGAAGTCGAGTTTCCCGTCGAGTTCAAACGCGAGGTAGCCCCAGGTGGCCTTGGGCGCGGAGGTGACGCGCAGCGAGGCGCGCCCGGAGTGCGCGCGGGTGGTGTCGGTGACGGCGGCGAGGTGGTTGAGGTCGGCGCCGGGAGGGAGGGTTTGCTCGAAGCCGGCGTCCACCAGCGGCGGCGGCGCGGCGGGGGCGGGCGCGGCGAGGATGGCGGCGAATAATATAAACGAGGATTTCATGTTTTTGGATTTTTAATGCGACTTGAGAAAATTGAAAACGAATTAAGGGCACTTTGAAAAATTAACCTTATGAAAATCAATAGATTAAGCAAATTAGAGAGGCATCTCTTTATGGCGATTAATATTGTAATTCTTGTATATAGAACTACGCAATTCCCTTATT
>JAITDF010000298.1 GCA_031282705.1 Opitutaceae bacterium
GCAATGGCACCGTGCCACGCTCCGGTTGTTCGCGAAGGGCATCCTGAAGACGAAAGTCCACGATCCGTCCGGTCGAAACCGCCAAGCCCAGCGAAACGAGACTGGAGTCCAGCGAAGACATGGTTTTCTGTGCGGACGCATGGCTGGTCGGGGAGGGTATATGAATGAAAACTTCATTATCGTCGGGATGGACAATTTTGGGAAAATCAAAAACTGCTTTGGAAGTATTTTCGAGATGCGCCCCTTGGCTGTAGGAAACCACTACTTCATGTGGCTGCGCGTGTCCCCTTGTGGCGTGAAAGATGATGTTTTCCTGCAGAATCCCATCGTTTCGAAAAATGTCACGGCGAGACTCAAAAACGTGCAGTCTGCGCAATTCCATATTTTTTAGAAAATCAACGCGGAACGAGTAAAAATAAGGCCCGTTGCAAAAACTCCTTGGCGTGATGGCAACCAATTGCCCGCCCGGAGCCAGCAGGCGCTGAACAAGGGCGACGAATCCGGAGTAAAGGTTGCCTGTTTCAACACCGACGGAACGCAGGGCGGCACGTTCCTTTGAGGCTACGCCTATTTTCCGATAGGGCGGATTGACAATCGCGGCATCAAAGACAGGTATTGGTAAATTGAACCAACCGCCGGCAAGCCGTTCCGAGATTTCCTGAATAAAATCGGAAGCGTGAATGGTGAACGAGAACCTGATGCCTGTTTGTGCGCAAAGGCGTTCGCATTCCCGCATGGTCTCCGAAAGCGTATTCAAAATCGAGGAATCAATCTCGTAAAGGGTTGTTTCAATGGCACGCACCCCGTCGTTTTTTTTGCAACACCGGGCAACAAACGCCTTGGTAAGCACGCCTGCGCCGGCACCGGCATCCAACAGCCTTACCGTTGGAGGAAGGTTCCCAAATAGGGAGGCCATGAAATCAGCGACAGGGACGACCGTGAAAAACTGTCCGAGTTTCTCACGTTTTTCCCTAGTGGCGGATGTGCATGAACGAAACATGGTTTTTGAGGCAACAGACATGTTACTTAAAAATTCATGAAACAGTTTCACTATTTTCCCTGTGCAAATTCCAAAAATAAATTGTCGTGCTTAAAATAAATAAAGCCTCTTCTTTGTTTGGGGTTTTTCCTGTTCCTGCAGTATGCATCCCTCGAAAGTTTGGGATTCGCCGTATTAATTTAAGAAGCACTTTATTATCTTCTCGCTCCAAGACGGAATCGCCATGGAATTCCATTTGCAAGTTGTCGTTCTGGATAATATTCCCGATCATTCGTCCAAGCTGGGTCACCTTGTCGTTTGGAAGGTATTTATCTTTTAACAATTCCTCCAAAACATTCTGACATTGGCGAACTGTCTCATTGTAATCTGGGCTTATTCCATAACAAGATTTCCATGCTATCATCAAATTATCGTTATCCGATGTCGCCACTTCCGCTTCCTTTTGAATTATTTCAGGAACGCGTTCGATAAGATTCCATTTATAACGATCCAGTGTCACGGCGTAGGCGGAACCGCCTTGCGATAGATAATATTCCAGCAGAGTTCCGAAAGTAGGCCGCGTGGGCATTCCCGTGTCATAGTTGCCTCCATGCGACAATAATATTTGTATGAAAACCAACGCTCTGTCAGTATCACTGAACACATGGCTTATTGCGGCATTGAATTCCATTGGAAATTCCTCGCGAAATTCAACTTGTATCAATGAATGGAATTTTTGCGATAGGCATAACTCCATATCGCTTATGGAATTTCTATTATCAACAAGGAAATGGCACGCCTGCATTATATCGTAAATCCATCGAACGACTGGTGTCTTCAGATAGCCGGGGAATCCATGTCGAAGGACACCGTCGGTGAATCGATATTTTTTTATGAAAGAAGGTGTTTCCATAGCGAGTTGCTAATATCGTTGGTTATTTTTTCACCGCCAACGCTCGTGTGGCGACTTCGGCTTTCGCTTGCTCCAAGTATTGTGCGAAGGGTTGCACGCCTTCGTCGCCGTTGGCGCGGGTGCGGACGCTGACGGCGCCGGCCTCGGCTTCCTTTTGGCCGAGCACGAGGATGTGCGGGACTTTTTCCAGCTCGGCGCGGCGGATTTTGGCGCCGAGTTTGTCGCTGTGCCCGTCGAGCGTGGCGCGGAGGCCCGCCGCGCGGAGTTGCGCAAGGAGGTCGCCGCCGTAGGCGGCGACTTTTTCCGAGATTGGGACGAGGCGGATTTGCTCGGGGGCGAGCCAGAGCGGGAAGTCGCCGGCAAAGTGCTCGATGAGCACGCCGCAGAAGCGTTCCATCGAGCCGAAGGGGGCGCGGTGGATCATCACGGGGCGGTGCGGCTGGTTGTCCGCGCCGATGTAGGCGAGGTCGAAGCGGAGGGGGAGGTTGTAGTCAACCTGCACGGTGCCGAGCTGCCATTCGCGTCCGATGACGTCCTTGACCACGAAGTCGATTTTCGGGCCGTAGAAGGCGGCTTCGCCGGGTTCCTCGGTGAAGGGGACGGCGAGGGTGCGGGCGGCGGCGCGGCAGGCGGCCTCGGCTTTGTCCCAGTTGGCGGCGTCGCCGGTGTATTTGGCGGAGTCGGGGTCGCGGAGGCCGACGCGGACGCGGTAGTCGGCCATGCCGAGGGTGGAGAGGACGGTTTTGACGAGGGAGAGGCAGCCGAGGATTTCGGGGGCGACTTGCTCCTCGGTGCAGAAGAGGTGGGCGTCGTCCTGCGTGAAGCCGCGGACGCGGGTCATGCCGTTGAGTTCGCCGGATTGCTCCCAGCGGTAAACGGTGCCGAACTCGGCGAGGCGCACGGGGAGGTCGCGGTAGGAACGGGGTTGCGAGGCGAAGATTTTTATGTGGTGGGGGCAGTTCATCGGCTTGAGCATGAAGCCGTCGAGGAGGCGGGCGGGGTCCATCACGCGGCCGGGGGCGATGAGTTCGGCGCCGGCGCGTTCGTTGAGTTGCGCGGCGAAGCGGGCGGAGACGGCTTCGAGGCGCGCGGTCATGTCGGCGCAGGAGCAGCCTTCGGAGGCGATCCGCGCGAGCTGGTCGGGCTCGGGGATGGCGGGGAACTGGGATTCCTTGTAGTAGGGGAAGTGGCCCGAGGTTTTGTAGAGGGAGAGTTTGCCGATGTGCGGGGTGAAGACTTGGGCGTAGCCTTGTTTGCGGAGTTCCTCGCTGATGAAGTTTTGCAGTTCCTGGCGCAGGATGGAGCCGGCGGGGGTCCAGAGGATGAGGCCCTGGCCGACGTCCTCGTCGATGTGGAAGAGCTTGAGGTCGCGTCCGAGTTTGCGGTGGTCGCGGAGCTTGGCCTGTTCGAGGCGGTCGAGGTATTGGGCGAGTTCGTCCTTCGTGGGAAAGGCGGTGCCGTAGATGCGCTGGAGTTGTTTGTTGCGCTCGTCGCCGCGGTGGTAGGCGCCGGCGATGGAGAGGAGTTTGAAGGCCTTGACCTGCTTGGTGTAGCGGACGTGGGTGCCGGCGCAGAGGTCGATGAACTCGCCGTTCTGGTAAAAGGAAATGGCCTCGCCTTCGGGGATGTCGGCGAGCCGGCCGAGTTTGTAGCGTTCCTGGCCGATTTTTTTGATGATTTCGACGGCTTCCCCGCGGGAGACTTCGCGGCGGGTGAAGGCCTGGTTTTCGTCGATGACTTTTTTCATCCCGGCCTCAAGGAGCGCGAGGTCCTCGGCGGTGAGTTTGTGGTCGAGGTCGATGTCGTAGTAGAAACCGGTGTCCGTCGGGGGGCCGATGTCGAGCTTCGCGTCGGGAAAGACGCGGAGGACGGCGGTCGCAAGGATGTGCGAGCAGGAGTGACGGATTTCTTCGAGCGGTGTCATCGGCATGGCGGTGCGGAATGAAGTGAGAGAGTGCGCCGGGAAAAGGCGGCGAAAACAAAGCGTGGCGCAGAGCCGGGGAAAGGTGAAGAGAAAAGGTTGCGCGAGGCGGGGGGGGGCGGGGGGCAACAGGAAGTGATGCCACCTCCGGAGTCTTTCTCTTTCCTCTTTGTCTTTCTTCTTTCCTCTTTCTCCTGTCAGGCTTCCCGCTTTGCCCGGAGCTCCCCGCCCGTTCCTGACGAAAGAGGAAAGAGAAAGATAAAGAGGAAAGAAGAAAGAGGGGGCATCACTTCCTGGTGCACCTTGGGTGCGGACGCGGCGGGCGCGGCGGGGTGGCGCGCCTACGCCGGCGGGGTCTCTTTGGCCGGGGCCGGGGCGGGGGCGGGGGCCACGAGGAGGCGGAGGGTGTCGCGGAGGGTGCGGAGGCGGGGTTCGTCAATGGGTTTTCCGTCCGTGCTTTCAATATAAAAGGTGTCGATCGCGATGCCGCGTTCGGTGCCGATGCGGGCGAAGGTGATGTCGAAGCCGTGGTCGTAGATGCTTTTGGAGAGTTGATAGAGGAGGCCGAGAGTGTCGCGCGCCTGGATTTCGACGATGGTGCGTTGCATCGCCAGTTCGTGGTAAACTTCGATGGTGGGGGGGAAGGCGCTTTGCAGGGTTTCCATGCCGGTTTTCAGGTCGAGGCCGTAGCGTTGGCTGACTTTCCGGGCTTGCGCGAGGATGTCGGGGTAGAGGTCGCGGTTGGCGACGAGGGCTTGCTCGACGGTGCGGGCAAAGGCTTCGGTGGCGTCCTGGTTTTCCACCGTGCCGCCGCCGGGTTCGACGACGTAGAAGGTGTCGATGGCGATGTGGTCGGCGCGGGAGATGACTTTCGCGCTGAGGATGTTCAGCCCGGCGACGCTGAAGGCGCCGGCGAGTTTGTAGAAGAGGCCGGCGCGGTCCCAAGTCACGATGTTGACCACGGTGAGGCCGCGGTTGAGGTCGTTTTTCCAGTCGATGACGGGGCGCAGCGTGCCGATGGAATCGGCGGTGTTGATGGAGCGCAGGAGGCGGTTGACCATCCCGAGGTGGAGCGTGATTTCGCCGGTCGTGGTGTGGATGAAATAGCGTTCGGGCAGGAGGTTGAAGTGCGCGGTGATTTCATCGGCGCCGATGCCGGGGATGTTTTGGGCGAGGAGTTCCTGTCGTTTCATCTGGGTGAGGCCGGTGTTTTTGGTTTCGATGGCGGCGCCGCCGTGTATCAGGTGTTCGAGCGTGGCGCGGTAGAGGGTGGTGTGGAGGGTGTCTTTGTAGCTGTTCCAGAGGCCGGCGGAGGTGCCGCGGGCGTCGCAAAAGGTGTGGACGTAGAGGTAGCGCAGTTGCGTGGCGTTTCCCACGGCCTGGGCAAAGATGGCGGCGGTTTTCGGGTCATCGACATCGTGTCTCTGCCAGAAGCGTGCCATGATGAGGTGTTGTTTGATAATAAAGACAATTATCCCGCAGTCGTCCTCGCCGATGCCGAGGCGGCGGAGGACGGGGAGGGCGAGTTCGGCGCCGGTGTCGGCGTGGCCTTTTATGCCGATGGCTTTGCCGATGTCGTGCAGGAGGAGGATGAGGTAGAGGAGCGCGGGGGCCGGTGTCTCGTGGAGGGCTTCGAGGTATTTGTGCGCGAGGGGTTCGGCGCGGTTGAAGATGGCGTCGAGTTCGCGGATGGCGTTGAGGGTGTGGATGTCGGCGGTGTAGCGGTGGTAAAATTCGTGCTGCACGCGGCAGGTGAGGCCGTCGAACTCGGGGACGAAGCGGCCGAGCACGCCGAGTTCGTGCATGAGTTCGAGGATGGGGGAGACGGCGCCGGCTTCCTGGAGGATGCTGCGGAAGCTGACGGTGGCGTCGGGGGAGTGGATTAGGTGGCGGGTGATGAGGGGGAGGGAGGCGCGGATGAGGTTCTGGAGGGCGAAATCGGGCCGGACGTCGAGTTGCTGGCAGTGGCGGAAGACGCGGATGAGGCGTGCGGGGTCGGCCTTGAAGATGCCGGGGGCGGCGGCGGCGAGTTCCTTGCCGCGGTGGATGAAACCGTCGATGCGCCGGGTTTTCTGGTGGCGGGAGAGGCGCAGGCTGTCGCGCAGGGAGAGGCGCGCGGGCGGTTCGAGCGTGAGGGCGAGGCGGTTTTCGAGGTTGCGCGCGGTGCGGTGGATGGTTTGCGCGGCGTGGTAGTAGTCGTGCATGAATTGCTCGACGCGGGCGAGCGGGTCGGCGCCGGCGTAGCCGAGGCCGAGGGCGACGCGGGGTTGCGATTCGAGGTTGAGGAGGTCGGTGGCGTGGCGGCTGTGGAAATGGAGTTCGTTGCGGACGCGGAGGAGGAAGTCGTAGGCGCGTTCGATGTCGCGCAGTTCGCCGGGGCGCAGGTAGTCCTGGGCGACGAGGTCGTCGAGCCGGTCGATGCCGAGTTTCACGCGGGCCATCCAGAGGATGTTGTGGTAGTCGCGCAGGCCGCCGACGCCGTTCTTGATGTCGGGTTCCTGGAGGAAAATCGTGTCGCCGTAGCGGGCGCGGCGTTCGCGCTGGCCGTTGAGGCGGCGGGCGAGGTATTCGCGCGGGTTTTCCTCCCGGGAGAAGCTGCGGTAGGCGGAGGCAAAGGTTTCGTAGAGCGACTCGGAGCCGGCGAGGCGGCGGGTTTCGAGGAGGGCGGTCTTGGTCTGGATGTCGTTGCGCGCCTCGGCGAAGACTTCGTCCACGGTGCGCGAGGAGTGGCCGATTTTCAGGCCGCAGTCCCAGAGGATGTAGAGGATTTCGTTGACGAGGTGCGCCTGGAAGGGTTCGAGCTGCCCGCGCCCGATTCCCGAGGGGAAGAGGAACATGATGTCGATGTCGCTGTGCGGGCTGAGTTCGCCGCGCCCGTAGCCGCCGGTGGCGACGAGGCAGACGGGGAGCGGCCCGGCGCCGCTGGCCCGGCGCCAGGAGTCGCAGGCATGCTGGAAGAGATGCGAGAGGAGCACGTCGATCATCGTGGCGCGCTCGCCCGCCACTTCGCGGCCGGAGGCGCCCGCTTCGTGGCGCATGCGGATCATCGCGCTTTCGAGCCGGATGAAGGTCTTGCAGGCGCCGAGGCGTCTGGCGACGGGGACATCGCCGGCAAAGTCGAGGCGGTCGAGCGCGTGCTTTTTTATGCGTCCGGTCATACAGGAGAATGGATGCGCGAATGGAAAGGCATGAAAGCCGTTGGGCAAAGCTGGAAATGTGCCGCGGCAAGAGGAACTGGCAAACATAATGGGCGGACAGGCCCGCCCGACAACCGGGGGCGGTTCCGAAAAACAACCGCGAAGGGCGGGCATGCGGCCAATCAAGGGGAAAGTGAGGGGTTATGAGATGTATTTATGGACTGCGTGACATCAGCTGCGTAACATCAGTGAGTGAATCTCTGGAATTTTGCGTTTTTTCTGTTAAAAGCATCCCTTCAAAACAGCGACAAATCCTCTTTCATCCGACCCATCATGAACCTCTCTCCCGAGACCGTCATCCTCCGCGCCCTTGTTGCCGGCGAAAACGAATTTGTCTCCGGCTCCACCCTTGCCGAAAAACTTGGCATGAGCCGTGTCGCCATCTGGCAGCACATGGAAAAACTCCGCGGCCAGGGCTTCGAGTTCGAGGCCGTCCGGGCGCGCGGCTACCGGCTCGCCAGGCGGCCCACCGTGCCGCACCCCGGCCTCATCCGCGCCTACCTGCCCGCAAAGCATCCCCCCTTCGTCCTCGAATATCTCACCCACATCGACAGCACCATCGACGAGGCCGCCCGCCTGCTTGCCGCCGGCCGCGCCACCCCGCTCGTCGTCATCGCCCGCCGCCAGACCAAGGGCCGGGGACGCTTCGGGCGCACCTGGCACAGCGAGGCCAACGGCAACCTCTACATCAGCTTCGCCTTCCGCCCCCGGCTCGCGCCGGCGCGCATGCAGACCTTCACCCTGTGGATGGGCGTCCATATCTGCGACCTCATCGCCGCCTTCACCGGCACCGCGCCCGGCATCAAATGGCCCAACGACATCCTCTTCGACCGGCGCAAGGCCGGCGGCATCCTCACCGAGGCGCGCATGGACGCCGACCACATCCGCGACATCATCCTCGGCCTCGGCCTCAACCTCAACAGCGATCCCGCCCACTGGCCCGAGGACCTCGTGCGCCGCGCCACCTCCATCGTCGAGCAGGCCGGCGCGCCGGTTGACACCAACAAATTCACCGCCGCGCTCATCACCCGCGTCCTTTCCGCCTACGAGCAATTCGTCGCCGGCCCCTGTCCCGACATCTTTGCCGGCCTTTGGCGGAAATACGACCTCCTGCGCGGCCGCGCCGTCGCCGTCCTCAACGGCGAGGAACGCATCGCCGGCACCGTCAGCGGCGTCGATGCCGAGGGCTCGCTCATCCTGCGCGACGCCGCCGGGAAAACCCTCCGTTTCCGCGCCGGCGAGGTCACGATTGAGAAGGAAGCGGCGGGGAACAAGTGACAAGAGGGAAATTCCAAATCACCAAATCCCAAATCACAAAAAAATCTCAAATCACAAAAATCACAAATTCCAAAGATGCCGGCACCGATGCTGTGTTGTTTGTATTCAATAACTGATGTCACGCAGTCGGCAGATTTTGGTAGGGCGGTCTCGCCGAGACCGCCGCGAGCA
>JAITDF010000316.1 GCA_031282705.1 Opitutaceae bacterium
GCCCAAGCCGGCACGCGGGATGCGTGCGCTCCCCGGACCGGACTCAAGCCCCCGGCGGCATCCCATCAGTTTGTCAATTTCCTTTTCCGAGCAGTTTTTCCAAGTGTTTCTCCAAGTCGGGGCCGCGCAAGTCGGTGGCCACTATCTTGCCCTCGCCGTCGAGGAGGAATGTCGTGGGAAAGCGCATGACGCCGTAGCGCATCGCCAGCTCCCCGCCGTCGTCCCAATGCTGGGGCCACGGCATTTTTTTGCCGGTCACGTATTTCACCAGCGTGGCCGCGTCCTGGTCCAGGCTGATGCCGATGACCTCGAAGCCCTTGTCGTGGTATTTCTGATACGCCGCCTGCACATGCGGGATCTCGGCGACGCAGGGTTCGCACCAGGTGGCCCAGAAATCGATCAGCACCACCTTGCCTTTGTAGTTGCCCGGCGAGAGGGCGTTTCCGCCCGTGTCCTTCACCGTGAAATCCGGGAAGAGCGCGCCCGGCGTGAGCAATGCCCTTCTGGCCTCGGCGGCTTTTTGCTTTTCGAGAAATTCCAGTATCCCGTCCGCCATGCCGGCCGGTTCGGTGCCGGGAAAATCGGCTTTGATTTGTTTGAGCATCCCGGCGGCCTTGGCGGAATCGTTGAATATCTCGATGTAGAGCGTCGCCTTCAGGAGGAGCACTTGCGCGGCGGCGGCGTCTTTTTCGTCCTTGTGGGCGGCGAAGAGGGCGTCGAACTGCTTCAGTTCGTCCGCGAATTGCGCCTCGGTGGGCGGCGCGTCAAGCGTGCCGAGCCGGGCCTGGATTTTTTCCACCAGGTCATTGAGTTCCTTCCGCACGCCGGTCAGTTCCGGCGCGCCGGCGTCCGCGGCGGCGGGCTGCGCCGGCGCGGGCTGCGCCGATAGCGGCGCGAAGAGGCTGAGGATGGCGCCGAGCCCGGCGGCGGCAAGGATGCGGGCGGATGTTTTGATTTTCATAGGATGGAGGGGATTGGACGCCGCGCGGGGCAATAAGTTCACCGCGCGGGGCGCAATTTACGGGCGGCCAGGAGTTCCTCGATTCGGTTTCTGGATTTTTTCACATCCTCCGGGCGCGTGCCGGGCGCAAGTTCGAGCACGAGCACGTGGTGCGGCTGCCAAAAACGGCTCACCATGTCGAAATCCACCTCGCCCTCCCCCGGCGGCAGGTGGTCGCGGCCGGCCGCGTCGGTGTCGTGCAAATGAAACCCGAGCAGGCGCGGCGCGAGCTTTTCCAGGTGCGCGCGATGGTCGATGAAGCCGAGTTGCTGCTTGATTTGCGCGTGGCCGGTGTCGTGCCAGTAACCGGCGGTGCGCGGCCGCGCGATGCCGTCGAGCAGCTCCTCAAACGCGCCGTCAAACGGCAGCTCGTCGGGCCGTTCGCGGTTTTCAAAACCGAGCGCCACGCCGAGCCTGTCCGCATAGGCGCTGATTTCCCCGGCGCCCTGCTTCACGCGCTCCCAATACGGGCTCATGCGCGCGGCGAGTTTTTTGCGCGCCCGCTCGCGCTCGGCGGCAAAACGCGGCGCGGCGGCGAACGGCGGCCCGGCGGCGGGCGACGCCGCGCCGGCGAACGCCGCGGCTCCGGCGGCGTCCGCCGCGTCCGCGCGCTTCGCCCATTGCGCGGCGGCCTTTGCGAGGAGCCGGCGCACGGGATTGCGCCAGAAAAAGCGCACGCGGCCCAGGTGCGCGACCAGCACGCGCGCGCCGGTCTGTTGCGCGAAGTCGAGCGAGCGGCGCGTCTGCCGCAGCCACTGGTCGCGCTCGGTCGCGTCGGCGGACGAGGGCTCGAAGGCGTTTGGCGCGGGCCGGTTGATGCCGGCGGGCAGCGGGCAGAAATTATGCACCGAGGCGACCCGGACCACCCCCTCGCCGAGCGCCTTCAGGATGCCGGGCACCAGCGTGACGCGGATGCCGTGGCTCAACTCGACGTGGCTGAAACCGAGCCCGGCCATCTCGCGCAGCATCGCGCCGCCGTCGGTGTGGCGGCCCGAGCACCAGCAGGTCGAAAGCGCGAGCAGCGGCCGCGCCGCATCCGCGGGGGCCGGGGTTTCGCCCGCGGCGGGCGGCCCGCCGGGCGGCGGTCGGGCGGCGGGCGGACAATTTTTTTCGGGAAACATGCGAACCTCCTCAAACACCCCGCCGGCCAATCCTCCGCCCCATAAAAAACCGCCCCCGGAAATCCCCGGAGAGCGGTCCTGTCGGAAAACGAAAAAACGATTCGCTGGCGGCGGCGGGCCGGCCGGCGGCTCAGCCCTCGTAGCGGCGGCGCAGCATGGCGGTGAAGGCCTGCACCTTCTCCTTGCGGCGGCGCCGCTCGCACGGCTTCTCGTAATAACGCTTCGCACGCACGCCCTTGATGACGTTCTCGCGCTCCAGCTTTTTCTTCAGGCGGCGAATCGCGCGATCAACCGGCTCGTTCTTGCGGATTTTGATTTCGATGGACATGGATGTTCTGACAGGTTTGTGGAGGGAAAAACGACGACTAGGCAGGATAAATTTTCCCCCGTCAAACGTTTTCCGCCTCATTTTACCCGTTGAAAAAAACGCCGCCGTCCGCTCCCCTTCCGGCACCGTCTCCACTCCCGCCAGCCAACACCACGCCGCCATGCCCGTTTGCACCAAGGATTTCGTCCACCTCCACGTCCACACCGACCGCAGCCTCCTCGACGGCTGCTGCCGCATCGACCGGCTCATGCAGCACGCCGCCAGCCTCGGCCAGACCTCCCTCGCCCTCACCGACCACGGCAACCTCTACGGCGCCATCGACTTCTACACCGAGGCCAAAAAAAACAACATCAAGCCCCTCATCGGCTGCGAAATCTACCTCGTCGAAGGCTCGCGCCTCGAAAAAAACGGCCGCGCCGAGGAAGGCAAATCCTGGTATCACCTCGGCCTGCTCGCCCGCAACCTCGACGGCTACCAGAACCTCCTCAAACTCGTCTCCGACGCCCATCTCCGCGGCTTCTACTACAAGCCCCGTGCCGACTGGGAAACCCTCGCCAGGTATTCCGGCGGCCTCGTCGCCTTCAGCGGCTGCCTCGCCGCCCTCATCCCCCAGCACCTCCTGCACGACCGCGAGGACGAGGCGCGCAAGGCCGCCGCGCGCTTCATCGACATCTTCGGACGCGAAAACTTCATCATCGAACTCCAGGACCACGGCCTGCCCGAACAGCGCAAAATCATCCCCGGCCTCCTCAAAATCGCCGAAGAGTTCAACCTCACCGTCATCGCCTCCAACGACGTCCACTACGTCCGCGCCACCGACGCCGCCCCCCACGACGCCATGCTCTGCATCCAGACCGGCGCCAAGCTCGACGACCCCGACCGCATGCGCTTCGACTCGCAGGAGTTTTACCTGAAATCGCACGACGAGATGGCGAAACTCTTCGCCGAGGTGCCCGAATCCATCACCAACACCCGCCTCGTCGCCGAGATGTGCGACCTCGCCATCCCCTTCCCCAAAGGCTCCGAACGCTACCCGCGCTACCCGCTGACGCCGGAAATCCAGTCCACGTATTCACCTTCCGAATACCTGCTTCACCTCTGCGTCGCGGGCCTCCGCCGCCGCTACGGCACCGACCACGCCGCCGTCAGCGCGCACCCCGCCGTCGCCGGACGCCTCGCCAGACTCCAAAACCTCCCGCCCGGCGAAAAACCCCAGCCCCCCGACTACTCCGGCCTCACCCACGACGAACTCCTCGTCGTGCGCATGGCCTACGAACTCGCCATCATCAACGTCACCGGCTTCGTGGACTACTTCCTCGTCGTCTGGGACTTCATCAACTGGGCCAAGGAACACCGCATCCCCGTCGGCCCCGGCCGCGGCTCCGGCGCCGGCTGCCTCGTCGCCTACACCCTCGGCATCACCAACCTCGACCCCATCCGCTTCGGCCTCCTCTTCGAACGCTTCCTCAACCCCGAACGCGTCTCCCCGCCCGACTTCGACATCGACTTCTGCATGCGCCGCCGCGAGGAAGTCATCAACTACGTGCGCCAGAAATACGGCAACGACTGCGTGGCCAACATCATCACCTACGGCACCCTCGGCGCGAAAATGGCCCTCCGCGACATCGCCCGCGTCAACAACCTCCCCTTCGCCGAGTCCGACCGCCTCGCGAAAATGATCCCCGACGAACTCAACATCTCCCTCACCGACTCCATCGCCAAATCCGCCGAACTCCGCGACGAAATCGCCCGCAACCCCATGGCCAAACGCATCATCGACACCGCCCTCGTCGTCGAAGGCATGGTGCGCAACACCGGCAAGCACGCCGCCGGCATCATCATCACCGACAAACCCCTCGACGAATTCGTCCCCCTCTCCCTCCAGGAAGGCAACGTCACCGTCCAATACGACATGGGCGCCGTCACCGAACTCGGCCTGCTCAAGATGGACTTCCTCGGCCTCAAAACCCTCACCGTCATCGCCGACGCCGTGGAAAACGTCCGCCGCACCGTCCCCGGACAGGAAAACTTCGACATCGACACCATCCCCCTCGACGACCCCAAAACCTTCGAACTGCTCAACGCCGCCAAGACCGTCGGCGTCTTCCAGCTCGAATCCTCCGGCATGCAAAACGCCGCCCGCCAGGTCGGCATCTCCACCATCGACGACATCAACGCCATCTCCGCCCTCTACCGCCCCGGCCCCATGCAATTCATCCCCGACTACGCCCGCGGCAAAAAAGACCCCACCTCCATCGTTTACCCCCACAAACTCCTCGAACCCATCCTCACCGAAACCTTCGGCATCATCGTCTATCAGGAACAAGTCATGGAGTGCGCCCGCATCATCGCCGGCTACTCCCTCGGCGGCGCCGACATGCTCCGCCGCGCCATGGGCAAAAAAGACGCCGAAAAAATGGCCAAGGAACGCGTCAAATTCGTCGAAGGCGCCCGCCGCGTGAACAACATCGACGAAAAAAAAGCCAACGAAATCTTCGACCTGCTCAACAAATTCGCCCAATACGGCTTCAACAAATCGCACTCCGCCGCCTACGCCCTCATCACCTACCAGACCGCCTACCTGAAAGCCAGTCACCCCGTGCACTTCATGGCCGCCGTGCTCACCGCCGAACTCGGCAACGCCGAAAAAGTGGCCCACTTCATCGCCGAGGCCGAGGCGATGGGCATCACCGTCCTCGGCCCCGACATCAACGAATCCGGCGCCACCTTTACCCCCGTCGGCGGCAAAATCCGCTTCGGCCTCGCCGGCGTGAAAGGCGTCGGCGAACAGGCCGCGCTGAAAATCATCGAGGAACGCACCGCCAACGGCCCCTACGCCGACTTCGCCCACCTCGTCAACCGCGTCGATGGCCGCGCCATCAACAAACGCGTCCTCGAACACCTCGCGAAAACCGGCGCCTTCGACTACAGCGGCGCGCCCCGCAAACAGCTCTTCGACGGCATCGACACCGCGCTCGCCGCCGCCGCCGCCACGGCCAGGGACCGCGCCGCCGGCCAGACCAGCCTCTTCGACCTCCTCGACGCGCCCCCGCCGGCCCCCAGCCGCAAACCAACCCCGGCGGAAACGGCGGCCGGCCGGACCGGGGCCCCGAAATCCGCCCCCCCCGCCCCCGCCGATTTCGCCCCGGCGGAACGCCTCCAGTTTGAAAAGGAACTCCTCGGCTTCTACATCAGCGGCCACCCGCTCGACACCTACGCCGGCCTCACCGAGGCGATCGACACCTGCGACATCACCCGGCTCCTCGCGCTCGGCGACCGCATGGAATTCTGCATCTGCGGCATCGCCGGCTCGGTGGGCAAAAAACTCTCCAAAAAAGACAACCGCCCCTGGTCGCCCTTCGTCCTCACGACCAGGACCGCCAGCCTGCCCATGAACATGTTCGCCAACGCCTACGAAAAATACGGCGCGAACCTGGCCGAAAACGCCCTCGTGGCCGTCCTCGGCAACATCCGCACCGACCAGGAGGGCCCCCGCGTGAACCTGCGGGAATTGTATCCGCTGGAAAACTACGTTTCCGGCGTCGTCAGAAAACTCCGCTGGCTCCTGCGCCCCGGCCACCCCGGCGCGCCGGACTTTCTGCGCGCGCTCCGCGCGGCCATCGACAAAAACCCGGGGGACACGCGCACGGACATCGCCTTCCTCTTTGAGGACCGTGTCGCGACGGTTTCCGAGGCCCTGGCATCGCTGGCCTGGAAGCTCCACCCCGACACCTACCAAACCCTCCGCAAGCATCCCGCCGTCGCCGGCGTCCAGATCGAGGTCAGGTCCCTCGAACTAAAACAGGAACGCCGCTGGAGCCGGAAAGGATAGCGCGACGCGGCGCTGTCATGCCACAGGTTGGCAGACTGCCGCTTCGCCCAACACCAAACCTGCTCCGGGCCGAAGGCCCGCGGACGGAGGCGCAGACAGACGAAGGCCCGCGAATGAGCGCGCGAACAGCCGCAACCCCGCAAACGGGCCGTGAACCCGTCGTAAGCCTGAACCTAAATTCCGCAGTTGAAAATCTGCTTGAATGGCGGAATGCATTGCTGTTATGACAGTTAAATGAGAACTGAAGCACTGGAAAAGGTTCACCCGGAGGGTGAAGGGGATTTTGAGGAGGATTTGGTGTTCGCGACGGCCGGCGGGCAGGTGGCGTTGCGC
>JAITDF010000324.1 GCA_031282705.1 Opitutaceae bacterium
CCCGCTTGCCAGATCGGGGGAGTAGGGCAAGCGTCCCGCTTGCCTTGACGGGAGCAGAATGCTCCCGCCACTTCAGGGCGGCGCGCTTTGCGCGCCGCCAGGCAAGCGAGACGCTTGCCCTACTCCCCAATCAGGCAAGCGGGACGCTCGCCCTACTTCCCGATCCTACTCCCCCCCAAAAAACCCTCCGCGCGGGACATGGGAAAACGGCGCGGAACCGCCGGGAACCGCCGGAACCGCCGGGAACGCCGGGGACGCCGGGAACGCCGGGGACGCCGGCTCCCCGGCCGGCTCCGCGAGGTTTTTATGTTTTTCAATCCGGCAATTCCGCAAAGAATCCCGCCCGACCATGCCGCTGCTGCTCCTCGTCTCGCTCATCTGGGCCTTTTCGTTCGGACTCATCAAAGACCGGCTCGCCGGGCTCGACCCGACCGCGCTCGGCGTCACGCGCATCGCGCTGTCCGCGGCGGTGTTTCTCCCGGCGCTGCGCCTGCGCAAAATCCCCGCCTTCGCGGTTCCCCGGCTGATGGCCATCGGCGCGGTCGAATTTGGCATCATGTATCTCGCCTACATGGCGGCGTTCCGCCACCTCGCGGCGCACGAGGTCGCGCTCTTCACCATTTTCACCCCGCTCTGGCTCGCGCTGCTGGAAGCCGCCGCCGCGCGACGGTTCGCGCCCCGCCTCGCCGCGGCCGTGCTCCTCGCCATCGCGGGCGCCGCGGTGGTGTGCTGGCGGGGGTTTTCCACGCCGGGGCTGGCGGCCGGCTTCGTGCTCGTGCAGGTCTCGAACGCCGCCTTTGCCGCCGGGCAGTTCTGGTATCGCCGCATCCGCGCCGCGCTGCCGCCCGTGCCGGACTCCGCCGTCTTCGGCCTGCTCTACCTCGGCGCGCTCGCGGTCACCGCCGCGGCCTCGGTGTTCACGACCGACTGGGGCGCGTTCCGCCCGGCGCCCGTGCAATGGCTCACGCTGGTTTACCTGGGCGCCGTCGCCTCCGGCCTCTGTTTCTTCTGGTGGAACCTCGGCGCGACGCGCGTGAAGCTCGGCACGCTGGCCGTTTTCAACAACGCCAAGATCCCGCTCGGCGTCGCCGTGGCGCTCCTCTTTTTCGGCGAGTCCGCCCACCTGCCGCGCCTCCTCGCCGGCGGCGCGCTGCTCGTGCTTGCCATCATGGTCGCGGAAAGAAAACAATCCCACGCTCCATGAAAAAACCCTCGCGCCTCCTTTGCACAATCTTCGCCCTCCTTGCCGCCGCGACCTCTTTCCGCGCCGACGATGGCAGACTCGCAACGCCCGCCGCGCCGCGCTACGATGTCGCCGCCTACGTGTGGCCCTCGTGCCATGACGACCCGCGCGGACGCGCCCTCCTCTGGCCGGAGGGAACGGGCGAGTGGGAGGTCATCAAAAAAGGCACCCCGCGCTTTCCCGGACACTGCCAGCCGCGCCAGCCGTTCTGGGGGCATGAGCCGGACGACGACCCGCGCGTCGTCGAAAAATGGATAAATGCCGCCACCGCCCACGGCGTCAATGTCTTCATCTATGACTGGTATTGGTATGATGGAGGCCCGTTCCTCGAAAGCGCGCTCAACAACGGTTTCCTCGCCGCCCGGAACAACCACCAAATGCGCTTCTACGTCATGTGGGCCAATCACGACGTGAAGCGAAACTACTGGAACGTCCACCTCCACAAGGACGACGAGTCATTGCTTTGGCGCGGCGCGGTGGACATGGACAATTTCAAGCAAATCGTCGCGCGCGTCATAAACCAATACTTCGTCCGCCCCAATTATTACAAGGTGGACGGGCGCCCCCTGTTTTCGATTTTCAGCATGGAGAAACTGCTGGAGAGTTTTGACGGCGACGAGAACGCGGCCCGCCGCGCGCTGGATTATTTCCGGGATGAGGTGAAAAAGGCCGGTTTTCCAGGCCTGCACATCCAGATGAACCAAGGCGGCGGCGGAGGCTGGACGGAAAAGCGCGTCGCGCGCGCGCGAAAGCTGGGCATTGACAGCGCGGCCTCCTACAACATGGGCGGCTTCGACGAGGACTATCTTGCCCACGGCGCGAAGGCCGTCTCGCTGCGCGAGCGAAGCGCCGCCTTGCTCGGCGGCATTCCGCTCTTCCCGTGTGTCTCAATCGCCTGGGATGACACGCCGCGCTTCCCGAAAAAAGGCATGACGGATGTCAGCCACTACCACGACACACCCGAAAGTTTCGCCATGCTGCTGTTGAAGGCCCGCGACTACGCCGACCTCCATCCAAGGCAACCGCGGTTGATAACCATCAACGCGTGGAACGAGTGGGTGGAGGGCAGTTATCTTCTGCCCGACATGCGCCACGGCTTTGGCTATCTGGAGGCGGTGAAGGCGGTCTTTGTTGACGGGAAATACGACCGTTTCATGAAAACGCCCGATGGCCATCCCGCCGAATGAACAATAACGCGCGGGAACAACAACTCACGGGCCGCGCCAGATCGCAACGGCTCACCGCGCTGAGAAAAACTCCCTCACGCACGCGAGCACCCCGGCGCGCGGCACGTCCTGCTCGGTGCGCGCGGCGAGGTCGCGGATTTTCACGACGCCCCTGGCCAGTTCGTCGCCGCCATAAATCAGGGCCAGCCTCGCGCCGGACTCGGCGGCGGCCTTGAATTGCCTGCCGAAGGCGGCGTCCTTCATCGGATACTCGACCCGGAAGCCCGCCGCGCGCAACGCGTGGATGTCGCCAAACGCCGCCAGCCGCTCCCGCGGGCCGCCGATGACCGCGCAGATGTCCGGCGCCTGCACCAGCGCGGGCATCAGGCCGCGTTGTTCGAGCAGCAGCGCAAAGGTCATGTCGCCGATGGCGAAGCCGGCCGCGGGCATGCCGGCGCAGCCGAGTTTGCCCGCGAGGTCGTCGTAGCGCCCGCCGCCCGCGAGCGCGCGCAGCGCGCCCTTGCGGTCAAACGCCTCGAACACGAAACCGGTGTAGTAGGCCAGGCCGCGCACGACGCCGAGATCGACGCCCACGTAGTCGCGCAGCCCCATCGCGCCGAGGTTGCCCAGCAGCGCGCGCCAGTCGGCGAGGCGCGCGGCGAGGCGCGCGTTGTCCAGGCCGGCAAGCGCGGCCTCAAGCGCGCCCAGGGTTTTGATCTGGAGAAACGCCAGCACCTTTTCCTTGATTGCCGGATCGAGCGGCGCGCCAAACCGCTCCGCATAGGGGTTGAAGGCGCCGTCGCCGGCTTTCTCGTATTTGTCGATGGCGGCGAGGATGGCGCGCGCGCGCGCTTCGTCGAGGCCGAGCGCCTCCAGGTAGTGGAACCAGAGGTTGCGGTCGCTCAGGCGGATGAGGAAATCCGCCTCGGTGAGGCCGAACGCGCAAAGGCACTGGGCGAGCAGCGCGATGAGTTCGGTCTCCGCCTCGATGCCGGGCTCGTCGAAGATGTCGGCGTTGAACTGGAAAAAGCAGCGCCCGCGCCCCTTTTGCATGCGCTCGTAGCGGTAAAACTCGCCGATGCTGAACCATTTTATCGGGCGTTTGAGCGACGCGGCCTTGCCGGCGACGAGGCGGCAGACGGTGGGCGTCATCTCGGGCCGCAGCGCGACCTCGCGCCCGCCCTTGTCGGTGAAACTGAAAAGCTGCGCCTCGATTTCGTCGCCGGACTTGGCCTTGTAGAGCGCGAGCGGTTCGAGCACGGGCGCGTCGTATTCGGAAAACCCGAACGCATGCGCGGTCTGCCGCCAGAGACGGAAGATGTGATTCCGCCGCGCGAGGGCGTCGGGATAAAATTCACGGAAGCCGGGCAGGGTCTGGAAGGTGGACATGCAAAACCGTCAACCGTGTGAACCGGCGCCCCCGAGGGCGAACAAAAATTGCGGCGGACTTCAGGGGCGGCTCAACAGGAAGTGATGTCACCGCCAGAGTCTTTCTCTTTCCTCTTTCCTCTTTATCCTGTCAGGTTTCCCGCGTCGCTCGGAACTCCCTGCCCATTCCTGACGAAAGAGAAAGAGAAAGAAGAAAGAGGAAAGAGGAAAGAAGAAAGAGGAAAGAGGAAAGAGGGGGGCATCACTTTGGGTTGCACTCGCCTTTTGAGGAGTTCGTTTCTTGCCGGCTGATGTTACGCGGAACGGCTGGTCCGGGGGGGGGGGGGGGGCCCGGGGGGGGGGGGGGGGTGGCGCCCGGCCCGCGGAGGGGGGGGGGGG
>JAITDF010000495.1 GCA_031282705.1 Opitutaceae bacterium
GTCCCATTTGCCCTTGCCGAGCCAGTCGTCGATTTTGGCGAGGCCGACCTCGGTGGCGCCGCCGTTGACGGGGATGCGGTGGAGGTTGGCGCGCCCGGCGAGGAGCGCGCGGACCTGGAGGGTGTAGCCGATGGAAATGGAGTCGCCGATGAGGAGCACGCGGGGAAGGCCGGGCGTGTCCTTGACGGGGGCGACGGCGGCTTTGTTGCCGGTGTCGGAGTCGGTGTTGTTTTCGCCTTCGTTTTTCCGGCGTTTGACTTGGAGGTCGAGTTTGCGAAACAGGGCGGCGGCGGCGGGGTCGGCGGCGAGCATGGCCTGGCGGAGCGCGACGGTCGCGGCGGAGGAGGCGGCGCGGTAGGCGCGGCCAACCTCCGGGCTGCGCTCGGAGGGGAACTTGCGCTGGTTTTCCTGCCAGGCGTTGCGGGCGGTTTCGTAGGCGAGGAGCGCGGCGGTGACTTCGGGGTCCTTGAGCGCCCCGGTCTTGAGCCGCTCAAGGAGTTGCTGCTCGTCCTCCGTGAGGACGTTGCGGCCGATGAGCGCGGCGGTGGCGGCGCGCACGGTGGAGGCGTTTTGGGCGTGAAGCGCCGCGAGCGGCGCGATGAGAAAAAGTCCGGCGAGCAGGGCGCGGACAAGCGGGCGGGATGCGGGCGTTTTCATGGGTGGCGGGCGGTGGCGGAAGCGGTGGCGGTGGCGGGCGAGGAGCCAGGCGGCGTTGCGGGCGGCGTTGCGGGAGCGGGAGCGTTGGCGGTGGAGCAGGCGTAGTCGATGACGGTTTCGCCGCACCAGAGGCGCCCGGCTTCGAGACGGCAGGCGGAGTCGGGCGGGCAGACGACGAGCAGCACGGCGGAATCGGGCGGGATGGAGACGGTGATCGGGCCGTCGCCGCCGCGCACGAGGAATTTTTCGGAGAGCGCCTCGTAAACGTCGTGGCGCTCGTGGCGCGCCGGGGGCTTGAGGGTGACGGTTTTGGTTTCGGGGTGCGGGTTGTAGAGCAGCCATGTCGGGCGGGCGGGCGGCGGGAAGGCTTCGGTGGCGAGGCAGTCGATGCGGAGGATGCCCTCAACATCGGTCGGCTCGACCAGCGCGCCGAGCAGGCCGGCGAAGACGGAGCCGTAGAGGCCGATGTCGGTCGCGCCCCAGCCGAGGTAGGTGGGGTCGCCGCCGGCCTCGGGCGCCGCCGAGACGAGGGTGTTCACGTGCAGCTCGTCGATGGCGACTTTCGGGGCGTCCGCCATCGGCGGAGCCTCAAGGCGAAGGTAATAGGGGGCGCCTGGCGAGCGGACGGGGAGGTTTTTCCAGGCGTTGCCTTTGGCGCCGGCGGCGACGGAGAGCAGTTTTTTCCAGGGACCGGACGGCGAGGTCGCGCCGAGGATGTCCAGGGCGCGGGGGGCGCGGTCGTCGCGGAAGCGCATGGAGAAGGTGTGGCGGGTCGCGGCGGGCAGGTCGATGCGCCAGTTGACGGCGAGCGCGCCGGTGGAATCCGGGCGGAGCACGGCGCCTTTTGGGGGGCGCCGGCCGGGCGCGCCGGCCAGCGTGCCGGCGATGCTTCCGACGGCGGCGGTCTCGGCGGCGGGCCGCTCGCGGCGGAGGGTGCGCGCGCGCACGCCTTCGTAGGCGAGGGCGAAGGCGGGGTCGTGGTCGCGCGCCCAGTCCCAGGAGGTCTGGCGGCCGGGGGGCCAGGCGTCGGGGTAGAAGTGGCGGGCGTTGGCGGCGACGTTGAGGAGCCAGCGGCCCAGGGCGCGGGCGAAGCGTTTGTCGTAGCGGGCGACGGGCGCGAGCGCGGAGGGGACGACGAAGCTGTTCATCGTGAAGGCGTATTCGTGCCCCGGATGCACGCTGCCGGACAGGCCGTGGACGGGGACGCCGTCCCAAGTCGCGGCGAGCACGCCCCATTTGCGCGGGTTGGAGCCGTCGAAAACCCAGCGGAAAAGTTTTTCGGTGTCGTGGCCGCCGCCGTGGGCGGCGTTGATGCGGGCGGCGGCCTGGACGCCGTAGGGGAGGAGGATTTCGTAAAAAGGGTTTTGCCGGCGCTCGTCGAGGAAACGCAGCGCCTGGCGGGCGGTTTCGAGGTGGCGCGGGTCGCCGGCGGCGGCGTGGGCGGCGAGTTCGAGCCAGGCGACGCCGGCGGCGGCGTCGGGTTCGCGCCAGCGGGGGTTGTCGAAGGGTTTTCCGGTGGTGAAATTGTAGGCGGTGTGGTCGAAGTCGGGCGCGCGTTCGCCGGAGGCGCCGAGCGCGATGCAGCCCTCGCGCCAGCGGTCGGCGATGGCGAGGAGCTGCGCGCGCATGGCCGCATGGGCGGGGTGGGCGGGGTGGCGGGAGTGGATTTGCGCAAAGAGGATGCTTGGAAAAAGCTCATACCAGAAACTTTTCCCCGAGGAGGAGCCGGGGTTGTTGAGGTAGAGGCGGGTGCCGTTTTTCCAGGAGTAGTAAATCTGGAGCATCCCGACCCAGTCGCGCCCGTGCTGGTTGCTTTTGTCGATGCCGGCGGCGCCGGCGCCGAGGACCGCGCCGAGGCAGGTGATGGCGTCGTAGTTGTTGCTGCGGGGCGTCTGGCGGAAGTCGCCGACGTAGGCGGGCAGGGCGAAGCCGGTGAGGTCGTGGTCCACGCGTCCGTCGTCCCGCCACGGGAGCGGCAGATGGGCGCCGCGGCGGTTGAAGTCGAAGGCGATGGCGTCGGTGTCGCGGGCGGTTTGTTTCCAGTCGCGCAGGCGGTAGCCGGGGGGCATCGCGGGCATGCGCTCGATTTCGGGGATTTCGATTTGCGGGACGCCGGCGGCGGCGCGCGGGAGGGCAGGGCCGGGGAGGGCCAGGGTTTTGAGCAAGAGGAGGAAAAGGAGGCGTCGGAGGAGGCGGGTGTTCATTTCGCGCGTTTGGGAGGTTATAAATGGCCTTTGGCCGGAAAAAAATCGGACAAGCCACCCGTGCCGCAGGCGATCTTTTCCTTCAGCGGCAACTTTTCAGAGGAGGGAATGGAGGGAGTTGACATGACGGGTCGCGCGCAGATTACCAGTCGGGAAAACCGCGTGCGTTCCAATTACAAAATCGGGAAAATTGAACACGCCGCCGGCGCCCCGCCGTGCGAGGGGCAACTCAAAGTGGTGTCATCCCGCCTTTCCCGTTCCTCTTTCTCGTTCGTCAGGAGCGGGCAGGGAGTTCCAAGCGAAGCGGGACGATTGGAGAGAGAAAGAGAACGGGGTTTCCATTTTTAACCTGTCCCTTAAAAATGGCCCCTTCGGTTCTTTTGCTTGCGTAAATCGCTGATAATTTTGTTCCAATAACGCACGGCCTCAATGTGTTGCTGACGGTTAAGCGCCACCTTGTTGGCCGGATCGGTCGGATTGCCGCCTAAAATTATTGGCGTGATTTCAAAGATTTCCATGCCGGCATAGCGACGACGATCTTTGATATTCATCCGGCAAGCCCTTTCAAAAAAGCATCGAATGAAGGCGCGACAACTTCGACACAATCCAGCTCCATCCCAACGAACGGAACTTTAACCACAGGCCAATGCGACGCCCTTGTATCAAACGCAAACGCTTCACCGCCACCATCTGAGCCGATTAACAAAATCTCCGGAGCGTATTCAGATACCTGATACGATACGTTCATCTCTTGCAGCTCACCGGCCTTCCATAAAATCAGATAGGTTTCTCCAATCATGCCTTCGCCACCATTGGTTGCCTCCAAGAAGGCAATATAGTCACTTGGCAAACTTAACTTGAGGGCATCAAGAGCGGCTTTAATCTCACGAGGAGATGCACCGGCGTTGCCGTTAAAGTCAGATAATAGATCGTCTAGATTTTTCATGTTTTAACCTCCTCTAGGCTTTCGTGTGAGATCACGCAATAACGCATTCCACCAATTTGTAACTTCTGAGGTTTATTTTTGACCTGTCCCTTAAAAAGGCTTTTCAGCCCCGGAGGGGCGTCCGCATTTAGCCGTGGGTGACGAGCGCAGCGAGGAACCCACGGAAAACGTTTAATAAAAACCCCAAGCCCTGAAGGGGCGGCAGCAAGCCGGCTTCGCCGGCAGTTTAAGCTGAAGCAGTCCCCCGTTATTAACCTGTCCCTTAAAAATGGCTAGAACGTATGAGAATTCGCACTATCCTGTCTGCGGGCTTTATAGCGGGTTCATTCGAAAAAAGATGCGTTATGGAATACTAGTCCCATTTTGTTTCCGCCTTGTTAAGTGATTTCCTGTGGACTGGAAAATTACAGGACACGCCGTCCCATTAGTCCCATAAACAGCACCACCATAAACGCGCCCCATCGGTTATTTCTCTATTCCGGCGGACAACAGTTCAAACGGAGCAAAAAGGCCATAGCCTATATTGTCGTAAGCCGCGCCGGAGGGCTGGTTCTTCGGCGCGCTTTGGAAATGCGCGGGCCATGCGGTTCCCCGGACATGCCCAACGTGATGCGGCCCAAGCAAGTTCTTCGGCGTTCCATAGACTTCCACCGAAATTTCGTTGGCGCCGTCGCGAAGCAAATCGGTGGCCTTTACCCGCCACGGAGCGGACATCACGAAACCGGCTTGCCTGCCGTTGACCACAACGCGCGCGGTCGCGCCATACCAACCGGACGGACTCGGCGGAAGTTGAACAAAATAATCCGTGGACGCCCTGTTCACGCTGGCAATGTCAAAAATGCGTGTGTAAACAACCTTGTCGCTGTAAAACGGCATCCCCTGAAGATTCCAACCCTGTGCGGGCGAAAAAACACCCGGTCCGCTGCCGTCAACAAGACAGGAGGCGCGGCGGTTGTGCGTATTGTTGACAAGCTCGCTTGTGGCGATGGCTTTCACTCCCGCGATCGGCGATTTCCCGGCGTCCAAAATCCGCACTTCCGCGAGACCGGCAAAAGCATTGTCGGGAGCGGCGGCGCCGGTGGCGAGGGGGAATTGGACACCGGCGTGGTTGGAGAGAATTTTAAATTCCACCGCGCCCAGTTTTTGAGGCGTTTTAAACAATAAATCCACCGGATTGCCGTCGCCGGAGGGAAGCGTGACTTTTCCCAATCCCGTTATTTCAACTTCCCGCACGCCGCGCGACTTGAGATTCGCCTCGTTGTAATTCCATACGCGAACACCCGCGACGGTTTTCTCGCCGCCGAGATCGAATTTTACCGCCGGAGCGCGGTCGTCTTTTCCGGGAAGAATTCCGACGCCCGCCGAAAGCCACGAAACGTCTTCAAGCGCTTCGTCGCGCCTTTCTTTAAGGGCGGCGTTTTGTTCCGGCATTGACAGCGGTTTTTTCGGGACGACGTCAAACCCTTTGGCGGCGCTTTCCAGCGAGAAATCGCCGACCAAATAAACCGGCTCTATTTCGTGTTCTATTTTGAACGGGGAGGCTTTTATTTTTAGGGTGTTTTCCCCGGTTTGAGCCGCTTTGGAAATGTCAATTTTCCCAAAGGCGCGGTCAAGCCACCAAGCGCCCGGAGCGGCGCTTACTTCCCCGCCGTTGAGCGTGATTTTATAGAGGTCGGCGCGCTCGACGACAATGTGGAGGTTTTTCGGAACGTCACCGCGCAAATTGAAGTGGTATTCCGCCTCAAAACCGCTGTCGGCGGGGAATTGTTTTTTGATGAGTTCGTCCTTGAACTGCACCTGGTTGTCCCACGGGTTTCCGGAGAATCCGTGTTTCTGAAAAACAAAACCGTTCGCCTGCCAGATGTAAACGCCTTTGCGCGTCTCGCCGCCGGCGGAAACATCCGCGTAATCAATCACAAGAACATTCTCCCCCGGTTGTTGAATTTTCACGGGAGAACCTTCGATCGGCACCGGCTTGGAGGAATACACGGTTGTTTTCTCGCCGTCCTTCACAGGCTTTTCGGAAAGAATAAAAACGGCGTGCCCGACGGGCGGCAGTTCGAATTCATACTCCGTTTGCCCGCCGCTTTTTTGCGCGGGGAGACTGTTGCGGACTTTGCCGTCGTCGCAAAGCGAAAGATGTTTGTCCGTTTTTATTTTTACGGCGACGGGATTGTTAAAATCTATGTTGTTCACAAACAGGATTTCAGCATCGGCGAGTTCCCGGCGGTGGTGGAAAACGGTTCGCGTTCCCTCTGGAATCTCGACAAGGAGACCTGTTTGGGCGGTGCGTTTTCGGGCGGCGGCGAGGGCTTCCTGCAATGTCGCTTTTTCACCGTCGAGCGCGAGGTCCGCTTTCGCGCCGTCGAGATACGCGGGTTTGTCCCCCATGCGGAGAATTTCACCCCCGTTTTTAACAAACGCTTGGAGAAGTTCGAGAGTGGGTTTGTTAAGGTTCTCAAAAAACGGCGGCAAAATTATCAAGTCATAACTTGCTTGTCCGACACGAAGTTCCGCGCCGGCGACTTTCCCTGTTCTCTTTAAAATATCCTCGGAGGCAAGGTCGTATTCGACTTGCGCCTGTTCAAAAACGGTGACGAGTTCGGTGAATGTTTTCGCGATTTGTCCGAGTTCTTTTTTCCCCTGATAAAACCACGCGGTGGTCGTCGGTTCAAGAATGAGAATTTTGTTGATTTGGCGGCCTCTGGAAAGCGCGTAGGAAAGGCGCGTGAAATGGTCGGCGACAACATGGTAGCCGGGGAACCACGCGGCGTGATAGGAGAAGGATTGCGGATGGTCGCGTTTGCGGGCGCCGCGAATGGTGACATAAGAGAGGTGTTCGTTGTTGGTGTTCACACCGAGCGCGTAAGACCAGTCGCCGAGGCGTTTCATGTCTTCCAAACGCAAGTCCCAGCCGCCGGCGCCGTAGTTTTCGGAGAGAGTGCGGGCGCGCCCCGTTTGATTGGCGGCGGAGGAAAGCTCTTTTACGCTGCGCATGTTGCCGAAGTGCGCGCTGGCGGAAGCGTCGTTATATTGGTTCATCAAAAGGTCTATGGCGGGGCGTTGCATCCAGAAATACATTGCCATGTTGTCGGGGCCGTTGGAAGTTTCGGGCCAGCCGTGCTCCCAATAGTGCCCCGTGAATTGGAGGCCGTATTTTTCGCAACGCTCGGAATAGGGCTTTGCAAAACGTTCTATAAACAAATCGAGGACAAGCTGGTGATAATTGTGGCGGACGCGCCTCCAGTCGCCGGTTTCTTTCACGAGCGAGGGAATGTTGTCGGCGAGCGAATAACCGAAACGTTTTTGAAACTCCCCGCAAAAATCCTCGTTCCAATGAAGAGAGGTGTCGAGTCCGGCGAAGCGAATGCCGACGGGATGCGGTTCGTCGGTGAATATGCCGGGGACGCGCCGGCCAAATTCTTTTGCGATTTCGGGAACGTTTCTATAGGCGTCGAGCGTGATGTCGAGAAATTTTTCGGTGACTCCTTTTTTAAGCAAATCCACGTGCCATTTGCCGCCATACCAGCCGCTGGCGGCGGCGTAATGCGCGCGTGCGACAAGGTATTTTTTGCCGTCGGGAAGCGGGCCGAGTTTTCCGGCTTTTTTGGCGGCGTCGGTGATGTTTTTGCCGTCCGCGTCAAAAACATACCAGACGTTTTTGTTGATTTCTTTGAGTTCGGCCGCTTCGGAAAAAACGAGCGACATTCCCCGTGATTCGGGCATGGCGTCCGGCACGAGACCGCCGGCGAACCCGCTGGGGTAGGAATTTTCGTCGTAAATCCATAGATTCATGTCGAGTTTTTGGGCCTCGTCGAGGGCGGTTTTCCACAAGTCGAACCATTCTTTGGAGAGGTAGGGGGTCATCAAACCGGGGCGCGGATGCACCCAGGCTTGTTTGACATTTTGAGAGGCGAAGTCGCGCAATGTGGAACGGATTTGCTCC
The DNA here is from genome assembly GCA_031282705.1 of Opitutaceae bacterium. Lineage (GTDB taxonomy): Bacteria > Verrucomicrobiota > Verrucomicrobiia > Opitutales > Opitutaceae > Termitidicoccus. Next base: position 7,754 of record JAITDF010000495.1, read on the forward strand.
TCGGTGAGGCGGTCGTTCCAAACCCACAGCGGACCGGTGGAATAGTCGCGCCCGGGGGCGGCGAAGTTTTTGCGGAATTCGGCCAGCGTGATGTCGGGCCAGGCCGAAGGAGTCCGGGTGAGTATTGTTGATTTTTCACTATTCATCGCTGTCGTTTTTGTTGTGTTGACGCGAAAGGAGGCTGCGCACTGCCACGGGTTTTCCCATGAGCAATTTTCCGGCAATCCATGTCACCGATGCCCCGCGTCGCTCAACGCCAATGGCACCTTCGCGGAGAAGATGTCCCCGCGATAATTGCCTCGGTTTATCACGTGGTAACGGGCATCGGCATACTGGATGCGCAATATTCGCGACATATGGCTAGGAAAGTTGCGAAGGTGCAAGGTGGCAAGTTAAAAAAATCGGAAAGCCCTATAGACCTGTTGATCCGGGGCAACGCCCCGGCGGGTGCATGAAAGAAACGAAGCTGAAGATGGAACCGCTCAGGGTGCTTGGGAAACGAGGCACCAAGTGGCTGGGAAAAGGCAAAAGGGGGCAGGACGGAATGGCGCTAAGTTAAGGGCGCTTGTCATATTCAAACAGGCGGCATGAAGCGGTCGGAAATCACGCAATGCATTGATTGTAATGTTGTAATGAATCATTTATGGTGTCGCCATAACAATATGGCCATCAAGCAGTTGTATTTAAACGGATTTTCACATCATTTGTGCGGCAGCACTCCGCGTCGCGAGGCTTCGAGGCTCACCGCCTGTGCGGAGGATCTGGGCGGCTTGAGCAGACTGGCAGGCCGGTTTTTCCCGGCCAGCCTGCTTTTCGGCACCCCCAAAAGCAGGAACCGGTGCTTCTCCACCCTGGTGGTTTTCCGGGCGTTTCTTTCGCTGGTGCTCACACGCAACGCCTCGTGCCGCGCCGCCGTTGCGAGCGTGCAGGCTTGGTGCGCGGCACGCGGCCGGACCGTGCCCGGCGAGAGCACCAGTGCGTATTGCCAGGCCAGGTTGAGACTGCCGCTGGAAACAGTGCGGAGCATCTTCAGCGCAATCAACGCATGGATCGAACGCAGGAATGAAGGCGCCTCCGCGCTGCTCAACGGCCGCAGGGTGCGCGTCGTTGACGGCACCGGCGCAAGCATGCCCGACACGCCGGACAATCGCAAAAAATGGCCCCTGGCGGGAAACCAGAAAACGGGCTGCGGGTTCCCGGTCATACAGTTCGCCGGGCTGTTCTGCCTGCACACCGGCAGATTGATAAAATTTGCCTTCGAGGGCTGGAAGCAACGCGAGGTGATGCTCGCACGGCAGCTGGCCGGCTGGGTTCACCAAGGCGAAGTGCTCCTTGCGGACCGCGGTTTTTGCAGCCGGGGGCTCATCGCGCTGTTCCGGCGCAAGGGAGTCGATGTGGTCATGCGCCTGCATCATCTGCGCAAAGACCGCCCGGGGATGAGTGTGTGGAAAAAGCCGCAAAGAACCGGGGCCTGGGGCAAATGCCTGTGGCGGGAACCGCCCCGCGAACTGCGCATGCGCATCGTCATCTTTGCAGTCAATGTGCGCGGGTTTCGCACCCGCCGCATAACGCTGTGCACGACCCTGCCCGACACGAAAGCCTGTCCTGACGAAGCGCTCGCGGCATTGTATCTGCGCCGCTGGCGAATCGAATTGTTTTTCCGGGACATCAAAGTCTCGCCCGGACTGGACGTGGTGCGCTGCCAGACCCCCGCCATGCTCGAAAAGGAAATCTGGATGCAAGCCATCGCCTGCAATATGGTGAGAGCGCTGATGCTGGAAGCGGCCATGACCCACGGCGCGAGCCTCGAAAGACTCAGCTTCAAGGGCGTGGTGGACAAGCTGCGGGCCTGGGCGGGATGGATGAATGCGCGCAGCCCCGCATGGTGCAAAAAACAACTTCGCGAGTTATTGCGGGCCATCGCATCGGACCAGATGCCGCTGCGCCCGCATCGCTCGGAACCCAGGGCGGTCAAACGCCGTCCCAAAAGCTACCAATTGCTCACCAGGCCCAGACATGAAATGGTCGTATCCAGGTCCCGCCGCGACAAATGACGACAACCACCCTTAACTTAGCGCCATTCCGTCCTGACCCCTTCGGCTTCCCGTGAGGAACCGCATGGTGGGCGACTTCAGCCCCGAAACCCCCGTCATCGTGCACGCCCGCGCGCAATAAAAACCCGGCGCACCCCGCCCCGTCCGGGGAAAGCGAAAAGGGCGCTTTGGAAAATCCAAAAGCAACATGAAATCATTGAAAAGCTCACACGGAGGTTTTGGGTGCGTAGGGCGAGCG